>JAKAEN010000147.1 GCA_021818355.1 Actinomycetes bacterium
CGCGCAAAGGTACGGGGGAAGGGTGGCGTGCTCGAGCTGCATGGCCCCCTGAAGGTGAGCCCTTAGGCTCTCCAGCGTATTGATGGCCGGCCGACCCATTTGCACCCCACCGCGCCACCGAAAGTCGGCCGATGCGAGATAGCGGGCGAAGGCTTTGCGACCCCCCTCGATCCCCACCGGCGGCACGCACTTGGACGCCAAGGCGCACGCCCGCTTCAAGAATACATATTCGTCGCGCCGGAGGTGGCCTGCGAAGCCCGCAATTCACCCCGTGGCCCCGGTTGCGCCGCGCTCAGGAGAGCGAGTACGAATCGATGGCAATGGTCCCGGATTGGACACTGGCGCTCAACGTCACCTGCACGCCGTTGAGCGAGCCGGAGAGCGTCGCGCGCACCGGCGTTGTCCCGTCAACCTGCTCGGTCACCTCCAGTGCGCCGGTGCTCCGCAGCGGGGTCCCGGCAAGCCTCGTGGGATACGGCACCCCGGGGGCGAAGGTATTCCACCAGGTCGGTTGGTTCGCCTCGAGGGTGTGGATGGCGGCGAACCAAAGCGTAAGCGCCGAGGCCTCGAATTGAAGCGGCGCATTCGACTGGATGAACTCGCTGGCGGGTGTTCCGTCGAAAGAGAGGGTGCCCATGATCTGGCTGTTGGCCGAGAGGCTGAGGCCGGCCGGGTCCAGCCCGGAGGGGAGGTTGACGTGTAGCACCACCTCGGGCAACTGGCTCGGGACCGAGCCACTCTTCGCGAGCGAAGAGGTCGGAACCGTGCTCACGTACTGGGCGGTGACGATGTAACGCTGCGACGTGTACCAAAGGGCGTTGGTCGGCCAGCAGGTGTCGAGGATGAGCGAGCCGTTGGCGGGAACGTCGATGGGGGCTCCCACCTTGGTGACAACGCCCTTGGAGACTCGGAAGACGTAACTCGCGCAGCCCACCGAATAGGTGATGGTCTGCCCGGGCTTGAGTTCGTCGATCCGGGAGAAGAAGCTCACGTCGTGGGCCGAGAGGAGGGACGTCCCCGTGGTGCCGGGCCATGAGGTGGAGGGGTTGTGGCCGATGGACACGTTGAGCACGCTGTCGTCGACCCCCTGCTGCACCGGGGCTATCAGCCCGATGGAGGGTATCGAAAGTATGCCGGGCCCCGTGGATGCGTTGCAGGCCGTCGTGGTTGAGGAGCGCCCCGCAATGGTCGTCTCGCTGCGGTACTGCTGGAGCAGGCGCTGCGCACCCTGGTCGGAGCGCAACTTCCACCAGATCGGGTAGCCGATTCCGACCGCAGCCACGACCAGGAGCGTGATGCCGGCCACCAGGCGCGCACGGTGGAAATTCCCCAACTTGGCCATTACACCCCCTCTACGTCAACTTGAAACCGCTGCTCAGCCCTACAATTCCAGCCTAATGCAGGCGGTGGGCAAAGCCGAGTTGAGCCACCGACGTGGGCTCAGCCCGCGACCTGGACGCCCGAAAGCGGCGCCGGCTCCCGAACGCGCCACAGCTCGATCCTCCTGCCCCCGGCGATGAAGTAGGAGATGTAGAAGTCGACCCCGCCCATGAAGACGTCGAGCCAGAAGTGATTGGCGGTCACGAAGACGACGAAGGCGGTGATCACGGGGTGCGCGAGAAGCAGCACCTTCACGACCCGGTTGCGAACCGCCGGCACGATGGCCAAGGTGCACCAGAGCGCCCAGGCGAAGTGGAGGCTCGGCATCGCGGCGTACTGGTTGCCCGCATCCTTCATCAGCGTCGCATCGAAGTGTCCCGCCCCACCGAACACCTTCTGCGTGTCCACGAAGTGATATATCTCGGGCAGAAGGCGGGGAGGCATGACCGGAAAGACGATGAAGACGACCAGGGCGAAGAGGTTGAGAAGCACCATCGTGTTTCGCCACCGGATATAGCGCTCCGGGTATTTGACGAGCAGGAGCACGATTACAACCACCGGAAGCGCGAAGTGGATGGTCACGTAGTAGAGGTCCGAAAGCTTGATCACCCAGACCGCGTGACGAATGAAGAAGGCTTGCAGGTGCTGTTCGAAGAAGAGGTGAAGGCTGCGCTCGATGGACACCTCGTCGAGGGCGTTGTGGCGGGCTGTACTGGTCGAGCCCGAGGCTAGGGAGGAGGTGTACTCATAGGCGGCATACAGCGCGCCAATCAGCAGGATCTGGTTCCAGAAACGGATGGTCTTGTCGCCCACCTGCTTTTTCGGGGCGACGATCTTCCAGAAGCTGCTGTTCATATGCTTGTTGGCTCTCCTGAGTGGCTCTCCCGGGGCATGGCACCGGGAACTGGTCGGCGATGGTCGGCTCTAGGGGGCGGGGGGAAAGACTCCGGCCCTGCTCAGCAGGCCCGGTACCGGCTTTTCGAGCTTTTCGCCCAGCCAGCCGGTGATCTCGAAGAGGGCCGTGAGGTCGACTCCGGTCGAATACCCCGAGCGCTCCAGCATGAAGACCAGATCCTCGGTGGCGATGTTCCCGGTCGCCCGGGGCGCGAAGGGGCAGCCGCCTATCCCGCCGATGGAGGCGTCAAGGGCTCGAACACCCTCCACCACCGCGGCGTAGGCGTTGGCGATTCCGGTGTTGCGTGTGTTGTGGAAGTGGCAGCGCAGGGCTACGGATGTTCCGGCCACCGCCTCCTTGGCGATGCCGACCCGATCCGAGACCATCGGGGGAACTCCCGCTCCGATCGTGTCGGCCAGGCCGATCTCCTCGGGCCCAAGCTCGGCTATCCGCTTCACCAGCTCGGCGATCACTGCTTCGGAGACCTCTCCTTCGTAGGGGCATCCGAAGGCCGCCGATATTCCCACCGAGGTTCGTATCCCGGCCTCCTTCGCGCGCGGGATCACCCTGGAGAGCTGGGCGAGGTTCTCCTCGACGCTCATGCTCTGGTTCCGGCGGGAGAACGTCTCGGTGGCGACGACCACATAGTTGATTTCCGGCAATCCAGCGGCGATGGCCCGGTCGATTCCGCGCTCGTTCAGCACCAGGCCTATGGACGCGGCCCTGGCCGCCGGGGAGAGACCCTCCATGACCGCCTCGGCATCGGCCATCTGCGGCACCCGCTTGGGATTGACGAAGCTGCAGGATTCGACTCGCCTCAACCCGGCGGCTACGCCCTCCTCGATGAGGCGAACCTTCTCGGCGGTGCTGAACGCGACCGCCTCGTTCTGCAGACCGTCGCGAGCCGAGACCTCCACGATGGTGACCAGCGGCCTCCCCGCTCCATCGCTCATGGGCATCCCCTTCTCGGCAACTGCGCCCGCCACCAGCGCGTGACGCACTGATAAACCCTATCCGGAGGGCGCCGGATGCGGAATGGCGGCACTTGGCAGGCGGGCGGGAGCTGGCTAACCTCTACATGCGACCAGCGGATCCGCTCGAAAGGAGCTGCGCATGACGGAGCCCGATAGCCACTTCGACGCCGGCACCGAGGAGCTGCGGGAGCGCCTGCGCAATCGGATAGGCGTCAAGTGGACCCGCTTCGACGAGGACGTAATCCCCATGTGGATTGCGGACATGGACTTCGGAACCGCCGAAGTGGTCACCGAGGCGCTGCATCTGGCCATAGACGGCTTCGGCCTGGGTTATTCCCGGCAATCCCTCTACGACGGCGTCCTCGCCGCCTTCGTCAACCGGTACGAAACCAGGTTCAAGGTCAAGCTCGACCCCTCAATGGCGCTTCTCTCCACCGACGTAGTCCAGGCGGTGTACATCGCGATCTCGGCGATGACCGCCCCCGGTGACGGCGTGGTGGTGCAGCCGCCCATCTACCCGCCGTTCATAGGCGCCATCAGAGACACCCAGCGCAACGTCCTCTACAACCGCCTCCTCGAAACGCCGAGCGGATTCCAGTTCGACTTCGACGACCTCGAGCGCCTGCTCGGCATGCCCAGCACCAGGATGATGCTGCTGTGCAACCCTCATAACCCCACGGGCAGGGTGATGACCGTCGCCGAGCTCGACGCCGTCGCCGAGATCGCGGCCCGGCATCGGGTCGTGGTGGTGGCCGACGAGATTCATTCCGACATCGTCTACGGAGAGCGCGGCCACTCGTCCTTCGCGTCCTCGGCGGCGCGCTTCGGAACCGACCACCTCATCCTCACCTCGGCATCCAAATCCTTCAACCTGGCCGGGCTGCGCTGCGCGGTCGCGCACTTTTCCTCGGCATCTCTTCGCGCCACCTACGAGACCCTCCCGTTCCACATGAGGGGAGCGGTGTCCAACCTGGGCATGGTGGGGACCATCGCCGCTTGGGAGCACGGGGGCGATTGGTTCGCCAAGGCCCTCGGCCGGCTCGACCGCAACCGCCGTGCAATAGCGGAGTTCGTCGCGGGCGAAGGGTCCGGGATCGGTTACCGCATGCCCGAGGGGACCTACCTGGCCTGGCTCGACTTCTCGGCCGTCACCGAGGCAACCGATCCTTCCCAGGCTCTGCTGCAGCTTGGGCGCGTCGGTCTCTCCGACGGTCCCGCCTTCGGGCCCGGCGGAGAGCGCCACGCCCGTCTCAACTTCGCGACCAGCGCCGCAAACCTCTCCGCAGCCCTGAGCCGGATCGCCGAGGCGCTGCCGCATTTATGAGAGCCGAGGCATAAGCGCGGCTCCCCCTGGCCGCCGAAGCACCGGGCAGCAGTCACGCTGGAGGTATGTAAATACCCTCTGACCTGCTCTTACAGCTATTCGTGCGCGCCCGCACGATTAGCGGGCCTTTCTCCGGCTTGTGTGGATACGAATGGTTATAATCGTTCCAACCTCGTCCGAGGTGTGCAGGTCCTAGCGGAACAATTGTGGGGGAAAAGCAATGATCTACTCCGGGCACGGCGCCCATGGCTGAGCGCGCCGTCGTTCTTGGCGGCCACAAGAAGCTGCGCCTTCCCGACGCCGTCGCGCAGTCGGTGGGCTTCATGGGGCCGGTATTCTCGTCCGCCTTTCTAATTCCACTGCTGGTAGGGGTCAACGCCTCCGGCAACGGCGCCGGCGCGGCGGCGCCCCTCTCGGTGGTGATCTCGACCATCGGGGTCCTTGGCCTGGGCTGGATCATCTCGGAGTACGCCAGGCGGATCCATGCCGCCGGGTCCCTGTACGACTACGTGACCGACGGCCTGGGCGCCCGCATCGGGGCCGGCGCGGGCTTTGCGTACTACGGTGGCATACTCGCCCTGGGAGCAGCCATACTGGTGCTGATCGGGGGGACGATCCACGACACATTGCAGGCGGAATTCAACGTCGCGCCCATACCGACCATCGGGTGGGACCTGATCCTCCTGGTGGGGATCGGCGCGCTGCTTTACGCGGGCGTCTCGCTCTCCACCCGCACGCAGTTGGTGCTGGCACTGGTCTCACTTGTGGTGGTGACGGTCTTTTTCATCTCGGTTATCGTCAAGGTCGGTTCGCACAACAGCCTGTCGGCGTTCTCGCCCTCGGCCTCTCCTACGGGGATGAAGGGCATCCTCTTCGGAGTGCTCTACGGCGTGCTCCTCTTCACCGGTTTCGAGACTGCGGCCAACCTGGGAGAGGAGACCGAGCATCCCAAGCGCGACATACCGCGCGCGGTGCTCTTCGCGCTTCTTCTGGCCGCCGGCTTCTACATCCTGGCCTCCTATGCGCAGGTGGCCGGCTTCCACTTCTCCTTGAAGGAGATCTCCAAGGCCGCCGCCGGTCCGCTCTTCGTGCTGGGAAGCCCAGCCGCCCAGGGCGGTTACGGGTCGGACTGGATTCGCCGCCTCCTCGAACTGGTGGTGGTCCTGGACATGCTGGCCGTATACATCGGGGTCTCGGTCTCCGCCTCGCGTGGCATCTTTGCGATGGCCCGCGACGCACGCCTGCCCGCCCAGCTGACCAACATCTCGGCCACTCGCAAGACGCCGGTGGGCGCCTCCACGCTGGTTGTCGTGGTCTATGCGGCGGTCATCGCCATCACCGAGTGGTGGACCGGGCTCTTCGCGCTGCCGCAGACGCCTCATTACGCCGCCATGTTCAGCTGGCTGGCCACCTTCGGACCCTTCGCCCTCGCCCTGGTCTATCTGCTCATGACCATCGGAGCGGTCAGGGGTCTCTCGGACCACCCGCGCCGTTGGGCGGTCTGGCTCGCCTCCATCGTCGGGGCGGTGACGGTGATCTCGGCGCTGTTCGGCTCCATCTACAAGGTCCCCATGCCCACCGTCTCCGCCTCCTGGGCGGCGCTCGGCTGGTTCATCGTGGGCATGGTCGTGATGTCCATCCTTCCGGGGAAGCGCAAGGCCGGCTCCCCCGCCGCCGAGGCCGCCGGAGAGGTAACGATCGGCTCTTAGGCCCCCAAAGGGCATGTGGGCGGGCGGCCCGTGCAAGGGCCCACCCGCCCACACTCCTCAGGCGCCTTCGGAAGGCCCGGCCGAGCTCAACTGATAGCCCACCCCGGGGGTGGTGCGCAGCCTCCAGCCCTCCGCGCCCAGCTTCCGCCGCAGGCGGTTGATGTAGACGCGCAGGTAGTTGGTCTCGCTCCCATATCCCAGACCCCACACCTCACGCAGGATCACCTGGTGAGTGCAGATCTTGTCGGCGTGACGGGCCAGGAAGACGAGCAGCTCGAATTCGCGCGCGGTAAGTGCCAGCGCCTCGCCTCCAACGGTTACCTGGCGAGCCGCCAGATCGGCGACAATCCCTCCCACCTGCAGGACGGGTTCCTGGCTGCCTTGCTCGGCCAGCGCGCGATGACGCAGAGCCACCCGCAGTCGCGCCTCGAGCTCGGCCATGGAGAAGGGCTTGGTCACGTAGTCGTCGGCCCCTTCGTCAAGGGCCATCACCTTGCGGCGCTCGTCACCCGCCGCGGAGAGGACGATGATCGGCACCGCCGACCACTCGCGGATCCGGCGGCAGACCTCGATCCCGTCCATGTCCGGCAGCCCCAGGTCGAGCACCACAAGATCGGGGGTCTCGGTGGCCGCCGTTTGCAGCCCGGTGGCGCCGTTGGGGGCGGTATGCAGCTCGTAGCCGCGAGCCTGCAGCCCGATCCGCAGAGCCTTGGTGAGCGCGGGGTCGTCGTCGATGATGAGGACGCTCGTCATCCGGCCGATGCCTCCGTGCGCGCTCCAGGCAACTGCACCACGAAGCGGGCACCCTCCCCGTAGGCGGGGTCCAGGCCGATGTGGCCTCCGTGCGCCTCCACGAAGGCCTTGGCAATAGCGAGTCCCAACCCCGCCCTGCCGGCGCCGCCCGCGGTGAAGTAGGGGTCGAAGATACGCTCGGCAAGCTGGGGCGGAATGCCTGGTCCATGATCGGAGACCTCGATCCTCACCTGGTCCGCCGCCACCTTGGCCGAAATCTCCACCTCCGAGCCGGAGGGCGAATAGCGGGCGGCGTTCTCCAGGAGATTGGCGAG
>JAKAEN010000148.1 GCA_021818355.1 Actinomycetes bacterium
CGCGCACCATGTCGTTCAGCGTGGCCGTCGCCGGGCGGGCGAGACGCCCGCCCCACGGGAGTCAGCCTCGCTACCTCGGAGGACGGCACTCCGCTTCGCTTCGTGCCTTACTACCAACACACAGACCGGCTTGGACCGCGATCGCCGGGAGCCTGCGAGATTGCTTCGGCCGCTTCGCGGCCTCGCAATGACGGGCAAGTGGGGCGCGGACTCGCAGTGACGGCGTTGCGCGGCAGGACTCCTCGGCCCCTCCGCGCCTCTGCCCCTCAGCTCCTTGGCATCCCCGCGGCCGTCCGCGTCTGCACCGTCGCTGGCGACCCATGACGAAGCCCGGTAGAATGGCGCGGTTCGCGCGTCACGGGTGGCCGGCATCTTTCGAATTCGGGGCGGATCGCGCCGGACGTGCCGGTGCGTGCACCCCGCCGCCCGTGGCGACACGCCGATGCACGGGAGCGACATGACACAGACCATTGCGAAGGACGCGCGCATCTACGTCGCCGGCCACGCCGGCCTGGTCGGCTCGGCGGTCGTCCGCCGCCTGCAGGCCGACGGGTTCACGGACATCCTCACCGCGACTCGCCGAGACCTCGACCTGCGCGACCAGGGCGCCGTGGACCGCTGGTTCGCGGCCAACCGGCCGGAGTACGTCTTCCTCGTCGCCGGCACCGTGGGGGGCATCCTCGCCAACTCCACCCGCCCCGCCGAGTTCATCTACGACAACATGATGATCCACGCCACCGTCGTGCACGCGGCGTACCGCGAGGGCGCAAGGAAGCTCCTCTACCTCGGCAGCTCCTGCATCTACCCGCGCGAGTGCCCGCAGCCGATGCGCGAGGAGCACCTCCTCTCCGGACCGCTCGAGCCGACCAACGAGCCGTACGCGATCGCCAAGATCGCCGGGATCAAGCTGTGCCAGGCGTACCGCCGGCAGTACGGGTGCGACTTCATCTCCGCGATGCCGACCAACCTCTACGGTCCGGGGGACAACTTCGACCTGACCAGCTCGCACGTCCTCCCGGCGCTGATCCGCAAGTTCCACGACGCCAAGGTCGCGGGCCGGCCCGAGGTGACGATCTGGGGCACCGGGACCCCGCGCCGCGAGTTCCTCCACGTGGACGACCTCGCGGACGCCTGCCTGTTCCTCATGCAGCGCTACGACGGCGACGGGCACATCAACGTTGGCACCGGCGTCGACCTCTCGATCCGCGATCTGGCCGAGATGGTGCGCGGCGTCGTCTACCCGGAGGCCAAGCTCGTTTTCGACGCGAGCAAGCCCGACGGCACCCCGCGCAAGCTGCTCGACGTCTCGCGCCTGCACGCCCTCGGCTGGCACCACCGCATCGAGCTGCGCGAGGGGATCGAGGCGACCTACCGGTGGTTCCTCGCGAACCACGAACATCTCCGCAAGAGCCACGCGCCAGCAACCGGGAGTGACACGAGATGACGACCTGGCCCTCCAAGAACGGCAAACGCGCTCTGATGACCGGCATCACCGGCCAGGACGGCTCGTACCTGGCCGAGCTGCTGCTCGGCAAGGGGTACGAGGTGTGGGGGATGGTGCGGCGCGGTGACCAATTCGTCACCCGCATGGTCGCGCGTACCAAGCACGGGCTGCAGGATAGACTCGTCCTCCTAACCACAGTGATGACGGCATCCGGCCTCGACGGCGGGGCGCGAGCTGCCCCCGGACAGGCGGGTGTGTTGCCATGAGCCGAACCGACGGGGCACCGCACGGACTCACCCACACCGAGTCATTCGCCATGGAGAAGCCAATCAGCGTAGCCTCTCCCTTGACCTATAGAGGTGAACGCGTTTTCGCCAGTGCTCTCGGCATGCCACATGATGTACTTGTGGCGCATCTTGAGCGCTATGGGTTCGCGTCGCAGTACTGCGTTGGCGCGCAAGTCGTGGCGGACGTGGCATGTGGCGTTGGGTACGGTTCGCGGATCCTGCTCTCAGGCGGTGCACGCCATGTCCATGGGGTGGACATCGATAGGTCGGCGGTATCGTTCGCCCAGAGAGCGTACGGCAGTAACGATGCCTCCTTTGCGGTTGGCGATGCCTCAGCTATGGCACTTGGCGACCAGACGGTGGATGTGTTTGTCTCATTCGAAACAATAGAGCATGTCGAGGCCGCATGGCGCTGTATCGCTGAGGCCAAGCGGGTCCTGAGGAAAGGAGGCGTCTACATCGTGTCCACTCCGAACGGGGAGATGCCGGGCGCACTCCTACATGGGCGCCCGCGGAACCCTTTTCAGAGGCGGGAGCTTGCCGAGAAGGAGTTCGTTGGAATGCTGAGTCTTGCGTTCGAGCGAGTGGAGGTCTTCGGTCAACATCTCGTTCCTGTGCAGGCCTGCCGTCACATGATGCGCCGGGCTGCGATGAGAGAGGCCGTAGGTATCTTGGGCGACAAGATCTCACAGTGGATGTCGCGCCTGCGGCGGGTGTCCCCTCATTGGCGCAAAGCAGCGACGCCGAATCCCACAATTCGTAGATACGATCCACGCCGTGAGCGGGCCGGTTTTCTCATTGGGGTTTGTTGGAAATGATGATTGCGACCGGTGAACCACAGCCCGCGGCCGCGGTTTTGCTGTTAACGGCCACGGTGAAGCCGGGTGGCACACCGTCTGTAGGGAGGGCCGATGCAGCAACTCGTTTGAACGATTATCGCGAGGCATTCTCTAAATGGCTGGCCGATGAATCGGTCGAGTCCATAGTGTTCTGTGAGAACTCAGGCTATGACGTCTCGACTCTTGCTGAATTGGTTGGGAGGCGCGACCAGCGCAAGAGAGGCGTAGAATTTCTATCTTTTGACCTTAGGGAAGTAAATCGCGGGCGAGGCAAGGGATGGGGAGAGTTGCGAATCCTCAATCACATCGTAGATCACAGCCAACTTCTTGCTTCGGGGCGACATTTTCTGAAAGTGACGGGTCGCTATTACGTACGAAATGCGGGCAAGTTGTTGAACTATATGGGACGCCGAGAAGACGTTGAGATTTGGTGTGATCTGCGGCGCGGGATGCGATTTTGTGACAGTAGAGTGTTTGGTGGGCGTGTGAGTTTCCTTGCTCGCTATATTTGCCCCAGGCTTGACGAGGTTGATGAGGGGAATGGTGTCTGGCTGGAGCACGTATTGGCGAGGGCAGTCCTCCGAGCTATGTCCGATGGTTTGACGTTTTCGCCGCTACCTTACGCGCCCGAGATTCAGGGTGTCTCTGGGACAACTAATACGCGCTATCGACGATCCCTAGGCGATCGCGTGCTAGGGCGAGTGAGGACGGCGGTGAAGTGGTACACGTGGATGGGTCGACTTCCTTGAGGAACGTCGTGGTAGGCGGGTTAGTGCGGTGGGTTTTGGCGGCTGGGCCGCGGGCGTCGAGGAGGCGGCTCCGGTCCGTGGATGAGGGCCTTGGAGCCGAAGCTAAGCGTGCCAAGGCCAGGGGCGAACGCATCCGGCTCGGGGTGAGCACATCACTAATGTCGAAGGTAGTCAGTCTTGGTGTGCAGGTGATAGCGCTGCCGGTGGCTGTACGGGCGCTGGGTAGTGAGCGGTATGGCGTCTATCTCGTCTTGGCGGCGCTCCTCGGGTGGATAGGGCTTGCCGGCGTCGGCATTAATCCAAGCGTAGCACTGGGCATCGCAGAAGCGGCCGCGCGCTCGGACCGGAGGCGGGAGAAGCGCATAGTTGCAACGGCGATGGTCCTGATGAGTGGGATCGCACTGATCGCTTGCACGGCTGTCGTCCTAGTTGCGCTGTTCATGCCTGGAACATGGCTGTTTGGCCAAAAGTACGGTGCGTTTGCGGCCGACCTTGCGCGAGGCCTCGTTGTTGGGGGTGTTTGTCTCGCAGGATCGCTGGTTGTGGCCGTAGTAGAGGCAGCTCAACTTGGGTACCAGGAGCTTTTTCTGACGAACATTTGGAGGATGCTCGGCAACGGGGGGAGTCTAGCAAGCCTCCTAATTGTGGCGTGGCTCCGGCCATCTGTCCTGGGGCTCATCATAAGCGTCTACGGTGTGCCGATGATGGCGAGGGCAGCCAATCTACTGTGGTTTCTTCGCGTGCGGAGGCCTTACCTCTGGCCACGCCTCCGCGAATACGATCGCGAGGTTGTCTCGGGGCTCTTCGGCACCGGGCTGGCGTTTCTTGCCATCGGACTTTCAAGCTTTTGCAACCATGAGTTGATCCTCTTTGTTACGGGGCGCATGGTGGGCCCCCAGAGAGTGGCCAGCCTGGGCGTGATGCTGCAGATCCTGCTTCTTTTGGGGAGCGCTTTGGCCATGTACGGTCAACCATTGTGGGCGGCTCTGGCCGATGCAGGGTCGGTCGGTGACGTCTCATGGACGCAACGGTCGTACCGTCAGGCGCTAGGATGGCCGATGATTTTTGCGGGCCTTTGCGGTTTGGTCATTGCGGTTGGCGGGCACGCGGCTGTTGGGCTGTGGTTCGGGCCTGAGGTGACACCGAATAGGCCAATGCAGATTGGCATGGGGCTGTACTTCGTTGCGGCGAGCTGGGAGTCCCTGCATTGCATGTTCCTGCTTGGGTTGCAGCGGGTTTGGCAGGCGGCCGGGGTGTTAGCTGTCAAGAGTGCTGTTGTCGTCGCGCTTACTAGCCTACTGGTGCCGCGGGTTGGCGCCAGCGGTGCTGCCGGAGCCCTATTGGCGTCGAGCCTCCTGGTAGGCGTCTGGATGTTTCCGCTGCTAGTGCGAGGGCGGATCCGGGAGCTCGCAGGGGGTGCAGGTCAGAACGGCACCTGCGAGGTATAACCTTCGGTTGCACGAGGGTAGGGAGGGAGTGGTGAAGAGTTTATTGGAACTGGTCCGTAAATGACCGTGGCGCTAAGCAGCCTCGCGGATGACGACACTGTAGCCGAGAGCTTCGAGGCGGCGTTTCATGCGGGCAGCGAGAGCGTCCTTCGAGCGACGGTCGAAGAAGTCGGAGCCGAGATCGCGGTAGGGCACGCCGTCGCGCAGGATGTGGTAGGCGATGACCAGGATCGAGTGAGCAACGGCCATGGCGGCTCGTTTCTTGCCACGACGTGCGGCGAGGCGACGGTATTGTGCTGTGAGATAGCTGTTCTTGGTTCGGACAGAGGCGACAGCGGCCTCGACGAGCGTCGAGCGCAGCCATGGATTCCCTTTCCCGGTTCGCCCGCTCCTGCGTTTGCCGGCGCTTTCGTTGTTGCCGGGGCTGACCTTGGCCCACGAGGCGAGATGACCGGCGGACGGGAAGCGGCCCATGTCGACGCCGGTCTCGGCGACGATCTCCTGCGCTCCGATGAGGCCCACCCCGGGGATCTCGTCCAGCGCGGCCAACTGTGCCTCAAAAGGGAGCATCCGCCTCGCGATCTCCTCCGAGAGGCGCTCGATCCGCGCCTCCAGCTCGTCCACGTGGCGCAGCTGCTCCGCCAAGAGAAAACGTTGGTGCGCGCCCATGATCCCGTCAAGCGCTCGCAGCAGGTCGTCGTGTTTCGCTTTCAGGCGACCACGAGCCAGCGCCGTCAGCGCGGCCGCGTCCTCCACGCCCGCGGCAAGCGCGTCCAACATCGATCGGCCCGATACGCCCATCACGTCGCTCGCCACCGACGCGAGCTTGATGTTGGCTCCTTCGAGGACCTTCGGAATGCGCAGCACCTCCCGGCCTCGCTCCTGCATCAACGATCGCCGGTAGCGGACGAGCTCCCGCAGTTCGCGGTGTGCCCGATCCGGAATGAAGCTCCCCCGCAAGAGCCCGTGCCGCAGCAGGTCTGCCAGCCACTGCGCGTCGTTCACGTCCGTCTTCCGCCCGGGCACGGCCTTCACATGCGCTGCGTTCACCACCATCACGTCGATGCCACTCTCTTCCAGCAGATTGAAAACCGGCTTCCAGTACGACCCCGTGCTCTCCATCGCTGCGTCCGTAACTCCCAGCGACAGCAGCCAGTCCCGTAGCCCTCTCAGCTCCTCTGTTGTCGTCCCAAAACTCCGCGTCTGCTGGCGCCGCCCCAGCAACGCACACACCACCACAACCTTCTTGTGCACATCCATCCCCGCACACCGACTGTGCACGACCTCCACACCCACCTCCTCTCCGGGGAGGGAGTCGCGGCTCGAAACGACGAGTCTGGTCCGCGTGCTCGTTGGCACAATCTGTGGTTCCGGCAGCCGCTCAGGTCAGACTGGTACGCGGGCTCTCAGCACCAAGGTACGTCGACCTCTCTCCATCCCCACCCCATTTTCATCCACCGTGGCGACGATAGATCGTCATGAACGACTGGTACGAAGGTTCCGACGCCAGCGAGGGGTACGCTTGTTTCTGCAGGAGGTTTTGGGGGTGTGGTGATTAGCGGACAGCACCAGGCACGCGACAAGAGCACAGGATCGGGTGTAGGTAGACCCAGAAGATTGAAGATCCTTTTTGTCGAGCCTGAGGCCACCGGCCACCATATGGCGTCGTACCTTCGGCAGATCTGTTCGGAGGCGGCGGGCCGGGGCTGGGAGCTACATCTGTTGACGACGCGAGACGCAATGGCTCATCCCGCGTTCAGCGCGGTTCAGGTGGCGTGCGGGGGAACCCTGGGTGTGCATCGAATGCGCAGAGGCGACGGCGGCGCAGGGAGGCAAAATCCCGCATGGCTCCTGGCGATGCAGCTTCGGCAGTTCCGGGCGCTATGGTTTGGGTTTCGGCAGGTGCTAGAAGCTGTGGTGCCTGATGTGGTGTATGTCAATGACCTGGGGCAGTGCGACAAGGCGATGGCTCTCCTCGGTAGCCCGTTTGGGGCCGCGCCGCTCGTGGGTATGCTGTTTTCGATCCGTTTCCACTACCATGAAGTGGGGGTGGTGGCTCCGCATCGGGGCCGCGACAGGATCTTGCGGTTATTATTTCACCGGCTTCTGGGGACGAAGACGTTGCGTGCGGTCCTCTCGAATGATCCGTCCCTTGCGGAGTTTGCCGACCGGGGATATTTCAATTGCTGGGAAAAGATCATCGTGGTCCCGGAACTAGGTACAGTGTCAGGGGCGGTAAGCCGCGAAGAGGCTCGGCGCCACCTTGGCATCGGGGATCAACAAGTGGTGGTGTTGCTTTACGGGTCGCTGGAACGTCGAAAAGGTTTGAGCGAACTTCTTCGTGCCGTCGCGGACACGGCCTGTCCTCAAAACGTCGTGGTTGTTATCGCAGGACAACGGAATGGCGGGTTCGAGGACTGTTCGAGTGGTGAATGGCTGGCGTCTTTAAAGGATCAGGAGCGCATCGTGGAGCTCCGCGGGTTTCTTGACGAGGAAGCGGAGGCTCGCTGCTTTCGTGCGGCCGATGTGGTGTGGTTGGGGTATCGAGGGTTTTATGCGATGAGTGGTGTTCTCATCCAGG
>JAKAEN010000149.1 GCA_021818355.1 Actinomycetes bacterium
GGCTGCAGGTGGAAGAGAGGGGTGTCGGTGGGCCCGGGGGCGACGCAGTTCACGTTGACCGAATGGCGCGCCATCTCCCTGGCGAGCGACTTGGTGAAGGCGATCACTCCTCCCTTGGCGGCGGCGTAGACCGTCTCGCCCAGGCTTCCCACCCGTCCCGCGTCCGAGGAGATGTTGACCACGCTTCCCGGCCGGCCCGCCTCCACGAGTGGGCCCAGGAAGACATGGCACATGGTGATCGGTCCGAGCAGGTTCAGCGCCACCACCTTGTCGATGAAGTCGGGCGCGTTGGAGAGGAAGGGCTGTCCGGTGTTCCATCCCGCACAGTTGACGATGATGTCCACCATGCCCATATCGGAGGTGATCTCCTTGCTCATGGCCTCTATCCGCACCCGGTCGGTCACGTCCACGGCGTACCCGCGTACGGCGGTCCCGGTAGGATCGATCTCCTCCGCCACCTCTTTTGCCGCCGCCACGTTCAGGTCGGCGATCGCCACCGAGGCCCCGCTGGCGGCCAACGTCTCGGCGATAGCTCTGCCGATCCCCGAAGCGCCTCCGGTGACGACGGCAATGCGGCCATCAAGGTCGATTTTCATTACTGTTACCTCCTCTGAAGAAAAGCCCGCAAGCGCTCGCCGGCCTCCGGCGAGGCGTAGAGCGCACGCTGGGCGTGCTGCTCCGCGGAAAAACCGCTCGAGGTGCCGGCCAGGCCGACGCACCTCTTCATCAACCCGTGCACCGGTCCGGACCTGGCGACGATGCGGCCCACGACTTCATCGACCTGGGCCTCGAGTTCGTCATCCGGCACACACCACTGGACCAGGCCAATGGCCTTGGCCTCCTCGGCTCCCAGCACCTCGCCGGTGAGCATCATGCGCAGGGCCGGCCCCCTGCCGAGCAGCTCGGTCAAGTACTGGGTGCCGCCACCGGCGGGAAGCAGGCCCAGCTCGACCTCGGTGAAGCCGAGGCGCGACGAGGCCGCGGCGACGCGAAGATCGCTGGCCAGCGCCATCTCCAGGCCTCCGCCCACCACCGCCCCGCGAAGGACGGCCACGGTGGGGATCTCCAGGCCGCGCCATTCCAGGAAAAGGCTCTGGATCCGATTGGCGAAGACGCTGAGCCGGCTCATGTCCCCCACCTCGAGCGCCTCGACCATCATCTTGATATCGCCCCCGGCCGAGAAGTGCCGGCCGGCGCCGCGGATGACGGCGACCACCGCCTCCGAGCCGCGGATGGCATCGATGAACCTGGCCAGGTCGTCCAGCTCGGCCTCCCCCCAGGCGTTCACAGGAGGGTTGTCGATCGTCACCGAGGCGATCCCGGCGGAGAGGTCTAGACGAAGCACGGCGCCGCCTCCATGCCAATCCTCTGAAAGTCCGTATTTCCCATTTCGTGCCTCGCTTGCTCGCCTTCGCTCACGCCGGGCCATGGATGCGCTTCGCGCCTTCCGCCTGGTCCCGTAGCGCGGAAGGGCTGGGGGGAGGCCATCAAGTGGCCTTGGCCGAGCCGAAGGTGCGGGCGAAGAACGCGCCGGCCACCAGGATGAGAACTCCAGGGAACCAGTACTGCCAGGCCTCGCTGAGGTTGAGGAAGGGCAGCGCGCCGATGATCTCGGTCAGGAGCAGCGCGCCGATGGCGGTACCGAGGAAGGATCCCCTGCCTCCATAGATGCTCGCCCCGCCGAGCACGACGGCGGCGACACTCTGCAGCGAGTAGCTGATGCCGACCGTGGGATCGCCAATGCCGACCTGGGCGTAGAGAAGGATTCCGGCCACCACCGCAAAGACGGAGCAACCCAGGTACGCAAAGAAAATGGTCCGCCCGACGTCGACTCCGACGCGGTGGGCTGATTGCTCGTTCGAGCCGACGCCGCGGATGGCGATTCCTGGGCGGCTGTGGGTCAGGAACCTCTGGGCGGCCACCGCCACAATCGCCGAGACCAGGAACGCCAGCGGAAGGAAGCCGAGCGAAAACCCGACTTTGGTGACCAGGCCCTGGCTGGCTACGCCGGCGGGCGTCGACCTGAGCAGCAGTGCCACTCCCTGGAAACCGATGTAGGTGATGACGGTGACGATGATCGGCGGAAGCTTCAGCATCCTGATCATCAGGGTGTGAAGGATACCGGTGGCGACGCCGATGGCCAGGACCACCAGGATTCCCAGGATGGCCATGCCGATACCTTGGCCGCTCGCCTCGAAGAACGAAAGGGCCACCACGGTCACCGCCATCAGAGGGCCGACGGAGAGGTCGACGCCGCCCGTCAAAACCACCAGAAGCTGGCCGAGCGCCACCAGCACCAGCACCGCCACTTGGAAGAGCTCGGTCTTCATGTTGTAGGAGCCCAAGAAGGTCGGGCTGCCGTGGGCCGCGTAAGCCGCCACCAGGACGGCCAATATACCGAGCGTCACCGGCGCCGCCCAGCTGCCGCGCGCCAGGGTGAGCACGCGCTGCCTGAGCTTGGCCCCGGCCTGGGAGGGCCCCTCGAGCCTGCGGGTCCGGGTCGAAGTGACCGCCGCGGCGACGATCGCCGCCTCGGTGACGCCATCACCTTCGAGTTCGCCGGCCACCTGGCCCCTGGAAAAGATCGCCACCCGGTCGCAAAGGCCGGCCAGCTCGCTCGCGTCGGAGGAGACCACCACCACCGCCGAGCCGCTCTCGGCCAGGTCCCGCAGCGTCCGATGGATCTCGGACCTGGTCTGGACGTCGACGCCCTGGGTGGGCTCCTCGCAAAGGAGTACGCGCGGATTACCGAGCAGCGAGCGTGAGAGAACCACCTTCTGCTGGTTGCCGCCGGAGAGCTTTTGGATCTCGGTGCGGGGGCTCGGCGTCTTGACGGCAAGGGCCGTCAGCGCCTGGGACGTGGCCGCCGCCTCAAGTGCGGGGCTCATTATCCCGCCCCGGGAGTAATTGCGTAGGGTCTGGGCGGTCGCATTCTTGCGCACCGAGATGAAAGGGAAGACGCCCTCTCCTTCGCGGTCGCCCGGTATGTAGAGCACCCCCAGTTCGCGGAGGGCGCGTGCCCGCGGGGAGGCCAGGTCCCTGCCGTCCACCCTGATGACCCCGCTGCCCGAGGTCAGTCCGGCCAGGGAGCGGATCGTCTCCACCTGACCGTTGCCTTCGGCGCCGCCGAAGCCGAGGATCTCTCCGGCGTGCACCTCGAGGGAGACCCCCTCGATGCCGGAGCCGGCCAGGTCCTGGCAGCGAAGCACCGTCGTGCCCAAGGTTGCAGCCTTGGGCGGGAAGATCGAGGAGAGCTCCCGCCCCGCGATGAGGCGGAGCATCGTCTCGTCGTCCACCTCGCGAAGGTGGAATGTCCCCTGGTTACGCCCATCCCGGAGTATGGTCACCCGGTCGGCTATCTCCCTTATCTCGGGGATGCGGTGGGAGATGTAGACGATCGCCGTCCCACGGTCGCGGATCTCGCGGATCTGTGCAAAGAGCCGTCCCACCTGCTCGGCTCCCATGACGGCGGTCGGCTCGTCGAGAAGCAGCACCTTGGGGGAGACGGCGAGGGCCTTGGCTATCTCCACCATGGTCCGCTCCACCGGCGACAACGACGATCCGGGCCGGGCAGGATCGATCTCGCTGCCGATCTCCCGGAGCCGCTCTCGCGTCCACTCCAGCGAGCGGCCGGCGGCGGGCTTGCGATCGGATGGCATTGCCAGAACCAGGTTCTCCCATACGCTCAGGTCCGGCATGATGGCGGGATGCTGGTAGACCACGCCGATGCCGAGTTGCTTGGCGACCGTCGGTGATGCCACGCCGAGCGTGGCATCACCTATCTCCACAGTCCCCGCGTCAGGCGCGAGGTCTCCGGCGGCGATGGACATGAGCGTGGACTTCCCCGCTCCGTTCTCGCCGAGGAGCGCGTGCACCTCGCCGGGCAGCACCTCGAGGGAGACGTCGCCCAGAGCGGCCACGCCCTCGAAGTACTTGCTTATCCCGCGCATACTGAGCGCAAATCCTGTGAAGTCGGCCGACATTTCAAGTTCAACCTCCTAGGCGCGCTCCCAAGAGCGCGCCAAGATGCTCATCCCGCCGCTTGGCTGGTCCAGTAGCTGAGAGGCTTCAGGATGCTCGAGGTGAGCGTGTCCATCGGAAGGCTCTTGTCGCAATGAGGAGTCAGGCTTCCACCGGCGATGGAATCCTCGTAAAGCGGAAGGTTGTAGACGCTCGGGATGGGGTCGTTCAGTCCGTTGACCGCCGCGATGGCCTTCTGCACCGCCACCTGGGCCATCCAGTTGCGGTTGGAGCTGGTCGCCAGCTGGAAGGCGTTGGAAGTGCCCTTGGCGGCCGCCCATGCGCATGCCAGTCCGTTGGACTCCTGCCCGGCGATATCGGGAATGGGACGTCCGGCGTCCTTGAAGGCCTGGATCGCGCCCAGGGTCGACTGTCCGTCACCGGTGATCAGTCCGTCGATCTTGACACCCGAGTACTTGGCGATAAGGCCGGCCATCACCGTCTGGGCCATGGCGGGATCCCAGTTGGTCACCGGCCAGGTCGAGGTGGAGGTGCCCGTCAGCAGCTTCATTCCCGGATAGTTCTTGAAGACCGAGAGGACCCCGGTGAGCTGGGCGACGTCGATCGGGTTCCCTGGAGGGCCACCGAGGTAGACGATGTTCCCGTGGCCGTTCAGAGCCTTCACCAGCCACTTTGCCCACTGCTGACCGTTGTACTCGGTGTTGTAGTTGACGAAGGTGACGTAATCCTGGGGAGCCGATCCGCCCGGGTCGACCGCCCATGGCACGACCTTCACGCCCTGCTGCGTTGCGGCGATGATGCCGGGGAGCTCAGCGGGCGGATTGGCGTCTGGCACCGTGATGATGGCGTTGGCACCGCGGGCGACCAGGCTGGCCATTCCGGAGATGGACTTCTGCACATTGAATTCGGCATCCACGACCATGACCTGCTTGACCGCCTTGCACTCGCTGGCCGCGAGCTTGGCCTGCTGCAGGGACTCCTGCGACCAGGCGTTGGCACCGTTTCCGTCCAGGATTCCGAGGGTGATCGGCTTCGGACCACACCAGGAGGCGGTGCTGCTCGACGAGGACGAGGCGTTGCTGTTCGCGGCCGTCGTCGACGAGGACGAGGCCGATGAAGCGCTGCTTCCGCATGCCGCCAGGCTGAAGGCCGCCAGCGCCAGTGTCGCCACCGCGGCGATCCTCGGCTTGGAGATCGGGCGCCTCCGAGATGTACCTACCCTGCCCAAGGGCAAAGGTGTTGCACGTTCCATTGAGTTATTCCTTTCGATGAATTGATTGCTGCTCTCCACAAGCGGTAAGGCGGCGCAGCACCTCCTTCCCCCCGCACCACTACGCATTCGTCAGGTGGAAACTTCGGACACCCCGCTTACGGCCGGCCCCCCGAGTCCGGCCTCCGGCGGGGGATCGACACGGACCGGCAGCGCCAATGCCTCGGGTTCGCGCATGCGCTTGCCGTACCTGCCGAGCAGGAGCCGCCATCTCGCGTTCCTGGCGCCCATGCCGACGGCCAGGATCACGGCCTGGATGAGGTTCTGTGTGGCCGCCGTCGAGCCGAGCGTCAAGACCAGCTGGTCGAGCTGCTGCAGGAAGAGGGCTCCGACGGCGGTGGCGACGACGCTTCCCGATCCCCGGCCAAGGGCGGTGCCGCCCAGGATGACCGCCACGATGGTCGGCAGCAGGTAGGCGTCCCCGGTCGTGAGACTTGGGGTGGTGACGTACCCGGCCAGGATCACGCCGGCCGCCGTGTAGGCGAGCGCCGCGGCGATATAGGAGCCGATCTGGTAGCGGGTCACGCTGAGTCCCAGGGCCCTGGCCGCAGTGGGGCTGGCCCCCACCAACTCGAAGCGGCGGCCGATGAGCGTCTTGCGGAGGAAGAGCGAGACCGCCACGAGCAGGATCACGTCGATGACAGCCGTCACCGGGATTCCCAGGACCCGCCCGGAGACGAAGTTCGTGAGTGCCGGCGCCGCGGAGGCGGCAAGGTGCCCGCCGGTGTATTCGTAGATGAAGCCGTACAGGAGCGCATTGGTGCCGAGGGTCGCCACGAGTGGGGTCACGCCCAGGACCGTGATGATGACGCCGTTCCCGATTCCGACCACCAGCCCCACCACCAGCGCCAGGAGGAGGGCCTCCCAGAGGCGGCCGTCCTGGCCGTTGGGGAGCTGAGTGACCAGGACGGCCGCCAGGGACATCATGCCCGGCACCGATAGGTCCAGGCCGCCTTGGCGGATGACGAACATCTGCCCCACCGAGGCCAGGGCGAGGACGGCCGCGAAGGGGATCATCGACAACAGTGCGCTGGAGTTCGTGCTCCCATGCGCAATAACCGGGCTGAGCAGGAAAAGTGCCGCTGTGGCGAGCCAGATGGCGCCGTAGTGTACGAATCCCCCACTTAGGCCCGCTGGCAGTAGCCGGCGCGGACCGGAATCACTCATTCTTTCCCCCTGAGTGAACATTCATTCTTACTGAATGTAAGCTCGACCATACCGTTGCAAGATTCAACTGTCAAGCGCATCCGAACGATTTTGAGAAGATTTTCGAGTGCGCCTCTGGAAGAAGTCGTCAGCCGTGGCGGCGCGAGGACGGCATCGCACGCGTATTTGCCCTGGCGACCCGAAGGCGAGGTGTCGGCCCGACTACACCGGGCGGTGGAGCCAGTGTCGCGAAATCGGCAGCGATTGTTGCACAAGCTCCTCTGGCACCAGGATGAGCATTCCGACATGTCGTTGCCCCAGTTCCACTACTTCGTTTCCACTACCCGATTGGGGCGGGAGATGCCAGAGTGCCCCATGTCCAGGAGCAGCCGACTCCGCCGAGAAGGGACGGCTGTTTGGCAAGAAGAAGAGATCGTGGTCGATGCAACCACAGCCGACGAGGGCGATGGTCAGGGCCGCCGGACTCGCCGGAGGTGTCGCACCGGCCGCAGGTCACCGTGGTGGGCTTACCCACCCGTCGGTGGGCAAGGTGCTGGAGAGAGCCGATGGTCTCGAGCTCGCCTTTGAGTTGGCCCCCGCAATGGAAGACGGCTGATCAAGGTGGCCTCGGCCCCAATGCCGTTGGGAGCCCGATCTCCTGCTTCAGGCGTTCCACCGTGTTGTGGCCGCACTGTGCTTGGTATTGGACGCGGGACAACCGGTGGAGGCTCAGGCTCCCCTGGATGTTGGCCCCAACCATCCCACCGGCCAGGGGTCCTTGATGGACCGGCGCTCGATCCGGACGGAGATGTCCTTGGGGCCCCAGCGTCAGACCTACTGTTCAGGTCATCGGCGGGAGGGATTGCGCAGCCGGCGCAGATGGCCGCGATGCCGGCACACCTCGTAGACGATCTCC
>JAKAEN010000150.1 GCA_021818355.1 Actinomycetes bacterium
ATCTCACCCGGGCTGCGAAGTTTGCACGCTCCTTTGCCGCCAGCTGCTTGTCGTCGGCGATAAGCACCTTGGCCTGGGGATAGCACTGGAGGAACTCGCGGGAGACCTGGTCGAGCATGTGGTTGGGGACCACGTACATGGGCTTCTTGGCCAGGCCGAGGCGCTTCAGTTCCATGCCGGCCATGACCATGGCGGCCGTCTTGCCGGCGCCGACGTCGTGGGCGAGAAGCGTGGTCGGCGAGTGGAGTATGCGGGCGACCGCGTCGCGCTGGTGGGCCAGGGGCACGAAGGCGGCCGAAAGGCCGGGCAGGCGGAGGTTCGAGCCGTCGTAGGTGCGCAAGACGATGGTGTTGAAAAGCTGGTTGTAAGTGTCGACCATGTCCGGGCCGGCGACGGGGTCGGCCCATAGGCCCTCGATCATCGCCTCGTGGAGCTCTTCAGCCTTGTCGCGGGCGGCGGCGGTTTCGTCGACGTCGCGGACGCGCGGCGCATCCGGGTAGGGGGCGTCTTTCCACACCACGATTTCGGTGTGGTTGAGCAGCGCCTCCAGCATGCGGAAGGCGTCGTAGTGCTCGGTTCCCCAGGTGGCGTAGGCCGCGCCGGTGTAGCGCACGGCCCGAGGATCCACGGTCCACTTGCCGTTGTGCTCGTTGTACTCGACCTGGACTCCTTGAGAGGCGTTGGGCGGGACTCCGAGCAGAGTGTTCAGTACTCGGGCCGCATATTCCGGCTTGATCCAGCTGGCGCCCAGGCGGACTTCGATTTCCCCGGGGGCCAGGCGCTTGGGCACGACGTCACGCAGGGCCTCGACATTGACCGCAAAGCGCGGTTCGGTCTCGGCCGCGGCTTCTGCGGCGATCAGCTTGTCGCCGACCAGGCCGGAGAGATAGGTCTCGGCCTCGATCAGCTGGGAGCTGACCGGGTCTTCGAAGACCAGGGTCCCGAGCATCTCTCTCGCGGAGATCTCATCGACGTCCAGCAAGGCGGCGATGTGGGCCAGGTCGACCGCGCCGCGGTCCTCCAGGCTGGCCGCCAGCGCGTCGGCCGGAGATTCGATCTTGCGGTCCTCATCGCGGTACTGGCGCACGACAGCACGGGAGAAAACCGGGGCCTTGGTGGTGCGGCCGGTCTCCTCGTCGTAGAACTCAAGAGCCATCACCGCGGCGAAGTAGGGGTCGGCGCGGAAGCCTCCCATGCCCGGCTGGGCTCTGCGCACGCGGTCCTCGCCGGAGACGGGATCGATCCGGCCAGTGCGTACCCACTTGAAGCGTGAGATTGCGCCGAAGCGGGACTGGTAGGCGTCGTAGCGCTGGTTCAAGCGGCCGCGAAGCCAGGTCGCCTCTTCCTTCAGGTCAGCGGCCTCGGCCCGGTACAGATCGAGCAAGGTCTCCTTGATCCGCAGCAGCTGGGCAAGTTCGGGGATCTGGGATTCGCGGGGAGACCAGAGTTCCGTGGGGTGGCCGGTGTTGTCCACCCGGAGGAAGACACCACCCGCCCTGACGATCTCGCCGGGCTGATAGGGGCGTGGAGGCCTGGGCAGGAAGGCCGGCTGATAGAAGTCGCCTAGGTCGGAGGCGTGTAGCGGTTCAGGTCCTCGAGAAGTTCCTCGATCCTGGCCGCCTGCTGTGCCGGGGTCAGCTGCTTCAGCTCTTCCTGGCAATCTATTATCGCCCAGGCCTGGTCCATCAGCCTCTCTATCGGCTCCGGCGCCGAGAGGTCCGCGTCCTCCGGAGCCTCCTCCGGCTCCATGCTGTAGAGCATCTCGAACACCACTTGATCGCTCACCTGCGAGCGGATCCGGGCCGCCATCTCCGCTGCTGCGGACGTTGACAGCGTTTCCTCCGACTCCTGGGACAGAAGGGCCGTGGTTCTCGTCTCCACCTCTTCGCGCATCTGCATCCCGAGATTCCGGTAGAAGGCCTCGCGTTGAGAGGGCGGAATCAGGGCCAGGCGATGTGGCAGGTATTGACGGTAATAGGTCTCTACCATCTGAGGATACGAGTTCGTCGATGCTGTCGAAGAGTCCGAGCTGGGCTTCTGCATATCGTGGCCTTGTCTTGGGTGCCATGCTCTCCCGCCTGTGGAATGGAACGCCCCAACGCTAGGTATGGGGCCCCCACTCGCTGAAGGGCCAGCACGGACAAAACCGCCTCTGGTTCTTCGTTAGACGGGCCGGTCGGCTTTCATATCGGCAGGGCTCTGCGCCGCGTACACAAGATCGGCCAATTTCTTGCCACCCAGCCGGCTTGATAACGTCTCCGCCAGCCAGGATGCGTGCCCGCTGTATCGGGGCTGCGATATCCTCGTGCCCACAGGTGGAAAAGACGTAAGGGACTGGAGGCCGACATGGCTGTACGCTCGACCTGGTTCGATCGCGACTTGCCGGCGCTGGAGGCGGTGGTCACCATCTTCGAGGAGGAGGGCGGGCAAGGCGTGGTCACTGTCCGCCAGATCGCGGAGAGGACGGGCATGGACCCGCAGCAGGTCTTCTCGGCGCTGCTGGCAATGAAGGACGTCTACGTGGGGCTACGCCAAGTGATGGCGGGCGGAGACCCCAATCCACAAATGGTCACCAGGGTCGCTCCACTCGCACGTATCGCCACCGGGCAATGGCCCTCTCCGGAGTCCTTCGCAGATCGGCTGGTCAAAGCCCTGGAGACCGCCAGCGAAGAGGCGGCGGATGGCAGCGAGAAGACCAGGCTGCGGCGTGCCTACGAGGCGCTGAGCGGGATGGGCCGCGACGTCCTGGTCAGCGTTGTCTCAGCCGCGGCCAGCGGAGCCCTCGGGCATCACTGACGTGATTCTTGTCACGGCGTTGGCCTAGGCTCATCGCCGGGAACTGGTGCGTCATGATGGCGAGGGCTCAGTCTCGAGACCAGGACGCACAAGAGAGAGCGCGGCATGCACGAGATCAAGTGCCCACATTGCGGCAAGACATTCACCATCGACGAGGTCGAATACGCCTCCATCCTCAACCAGGTCCGCGACGAGGCCTTCGAGAGGACGCTGCACGAGCGCCTCGAGGAGGCCAACAAGGCGAACGAGACCGCCCTGAAGCTGGCGACGACCGAGATCACCAGTAATAAGGACGCCGAGATCGCGAGGCTGCGTGAGCAACTGAGATCGAGCGAAGAGCTTGCCGCAGCCAAGGCCGTTGCCGGCCTGAAGGAGGAGGTGGCCGACAAGGCCGCCAGGATCCAGACCCTGGAGGCCGAGATCAAGGGCTTCGAGAACCAAAAGAAGCTCGAACTCACCGAAGCCATCCATGCGCTCGAGAAGGAGCGCGACGGACTCAAGAACGATCTTGAAAAGGCGGAGCTCGCGAAGAGACTCGCAGAGCAAGGCTTGAAGGAGAAGTTCGATGCCGAGCTAGCGCTCCACAAGGGGGAGATCGCTCGACTGCAGGACTTCCGGGCCCGGTTGTCCACCAAGATGGTCGGCGAGACGCTTGAACAGCACTGCGAGATAGAGTTCAACCGCATCCGCGCCACGGCTTTCCCTCGCGCCTACTTCGAGAAGGACAACGACGCGCGAACGGGCAGCAAGGGCGACTACATCTTTCGGGACTCGGATGAGGCCGGCAACGAGATCGTGTCGATCATGTTCGAGATGAAGAACGAGTCCGATGGCACCGCAACCAAGAAGAAGAACGAGGACTTCCTCAAGGAGTTGGACAAGGACCGCACCGAGAAGGGGTGTGAGTATGCCGTTCTCGTCTCGCTGCTCGAACCGGATAGCGAACTCTACAACACTGGGATCGTCGACGTCTCTCACCGCTATCCCAAGATGTACGTCATCCGGCCGCAGTTCTTCATTCAAATGATCACGGTCCTGCGCAATGCCTCGATGAATGCGCTCAAGTACAAAGCGGAGCTCGCCGTCATAAAGGCTCAGAATATCGATATCACGCACTTCGAGGACCAGCTCGAGGCCTTCAAGTCGGCCTTCGGCAAGAACTACGACCTGGCATCTCGACGCTTCCAGACCGCAATCGACGAGATCGACAAGTCAATCGACCATTTGCAGAAGACGAAAGAGGCGCTACTCGGTGCCGACCGCAACCTTCGCCTGGCGAACGATAAGGCTCAAGATGTAACCATCAAGCGCCTCACGCGCGGGAATCCTACGATGGCAGCCAAGTTCGCCGAGCTCGACGAGGGGACGGCCGAATAGGTATGCGCGAGTTCCAGGCTCAGGCCGAGGACACCGCAAAGGACTTGGGCGCCTCGATCTGGTATGGCTTGCCCAACCCGGAGAGCGGAGCGTGGGTACTTTGGCCGGGCGCCGATCTCGCGAGCTATGTGGACTTTGCCCGCAGGATCGACGCGCGCGTACTCTACGTTGATACGTCGCTCGAGGTGATCTGCGTTGCGCGAGACGGCGTCTTGCACTTCTTCGAGACGCGCGCCGGTGCGTTCGAAGAGGAGTTCCATCCCACCGTCACTTGGGGCGACGAAGCCGATCTGGCGGATGAATTCCTCGACGAAGAGGGAACCGACGAACGGGCCCTCAACGCACTCCCGCCCGAGCTGCTCGAACTCGCGGCGAAGATTGCAAACGACGGCCGCTATCACCCTTTCAGGATGGGAACGACGGTTGTCGCCGAACTGACGGGCGAGCTGGATGTGCGACAACAGATGCTGGTGGGGGCGGCAGCCGAGCAGATCTTCTTTAGAGATGTGTTCTCAGCCCTCAACTCGGAAGTGCGGCACCATGCCGCTCGATTGCTGGCGGACCCGGAGTTCGACCCGCTTACCTTCCAGCGGAAGCGAGGCGCAGACCAGGACTTCGTCACGAGCCGTCTACCTGATGCGAGTGAGAGGCTGCACGTCGAAGTGCGGAAGACGCTCCGGGCAATCGCCGTCGAAAGAGGGCTCTACGAAGTGGCTCGGCAGAAGCTCGCCTTGGACGCGAACGCGATCCTCGACGCAATGGGGCAAACTGAGCGAGATCGCCTGGGATTCGCGCACCAGAAGCATTTGCGCGCCGACATCCTCGCACCTTATTTGTCGACCTATGCTGCGCCGCGGCACGAGGACTTGATGGGCGAAGTTGTGCGCTGTGAACGCGAGCGCTTTGCTGTTGCGCGCGAGGCCCGATACGCAACCGCTGGGCGAGAGCTCATGAGGCTTGGCTCCACAAGAGCAAAAGCCGCCAAATTGCTTGGAGTGAGTGGCGACTTGCTCGACCGGCTTCTGATGACTCATGCGCACGACGTTACCTTCGAGGCGGATGATCCGCTCCTATTAGCCATCGCGGCCGCCCAGACCAGCGGCAAGACGACCTAAGTGGAGATTCCCCCCTCCCCCTTCTCAATACTCTGGGTGTCCCAAGCAAACCGACCATCACGATCCGTGTTCGACAGACAAGCTCCGTAGTGATATAATAATTATATCGTACTGGATGGATTCCTTCATGGAAGGGATTCCGCAGCTGGGCCTTCAGCGAACAGGAGCCAGCGTGACAAGCTGCTCAAGTCCAATCGGAGAGGAACCGGCGCAAAAGCGGCGGCGTATTGGAAGAGGAGCATGGAGTTGAAAGCCATGACCACGGAGAAGGCCCCCGACCCCCGAGTCACCCGATGGCTCGAGACCCGCAGTCACGAAGCCAAGAACGAGCTGCTCCTGGCGTACATGCCGCTTGTCCGCCGGGTAGCCAGCGATCTATCGCCTGCGGTCGAGGGGCACATGGTGATCTCTTACGAAGACCGGGTAACCATGGGAACCTTCGGCCTGATCGATGCCATCGAGAAGTGCGACAGCGAAAAGGCCCCGGCATTTGCCAGCTACGCGCGCAAGCGCATCCGCGGGGCCATCATCGATGACATCCGCAAAGCAAGGCCCGCCGGCCGCCAGGCGATCAGGATGAACAAAGTCGCTGAGCAGATCGAGGCAGAGGAAGGCCGCACGCCCGGAATAGCCGAAGTGGCCGATCACCTGGGTATCAGCCTGCAGACGGCCCAAAGGAACGCCCGCAAGCAGCTCCCACTCGACACCGAGGAGGGCGTCATCGCTCCGGCGGCGGAGGACACCGAAGGCGCGGCAGTCGGCAGTGTGTTCACCGAGTCGCTTTCCGACCTCGTTTCTGCGCTCGTAAAAGGACTGAAGAGTGACGCCGAGCGGACCGTGATCATCGCCTATTACATCAAGCAGATGAGCATCAGGGAAATCGCAGGGATGCTCAACGTCTCCTACGTGAGGGTCCACCAACTCCACCACAACGCCTTGAAGCATCTGCGACTCACGCTCGAAGCCCGAGATCGCGATCGCCAGGAGCAGCCCCTTATCGTCACTCCCTCGAAGTGGATGCCGCTCGGGTCCGCCCAGGGCCGTTATTGAGGTCGCCAGCAGGGCGCTCAATTTGTCTCCCTTGTCAAGGCCTTGTTGGCGGCTATAATCTCTGGCCATGGCCATGTCAGCCGAGGTGCGCGAGATCTCCACACGGAAGCGCAACGCGCTATTGGAGGCGCTGGCCGAGGACTTGCCTGAGAGCGGCATCGGCTTTGTGTTTGTGAATCAGTCGTTGCTAGCCGAGGTGCTGGGTGTCTCCAGCGGTGTCATCTCCCACAATCTCGTGCTTCTCGAGCGCGAAGGCAAGCTGGTCCGTGGGACGTCGATTGGCTGTTACCGCTCCTATCGCCTGGTGCGCCAAGCGCCGCGACGCAAAGCCGTTCAGCGGCCAAGGGCCAGCAGCAAGAGCGCCCCATAGCCGAAGCAAAGCGCCAGCGGGATGGCTGGGGGCGTGTTCCTGGCCGAAGTGTTGCCAAGAAGCCTGTTTGCCACGGCCACAACACCAACACCGATGAAGGTGCCCGCAAGTAATAGAGCCACGCCGTGCTCGTTGCCAATGGCGGCCGCGGGGATGGCAAGCAGGCCGGCTAACTCCGCCTCGCCCATGCCTAGTCTCCCGCCGGTGGCCAGGGAGGCTAGAGCGAAGAGGGCGAAGACCACCAGGCCCGCTTCCAGTGCGAAAAGAGCAGGGGCGAGCTGGTGCCGAACCCCCGCGGTCAGCACCAGCAAGATCTCCAGTATGACGGCCGGATAGATCACCGCGCCGGGGAGACGTCTGGTGTGCCGGATTATCAGGCCGGATATGTTCACGGCCAGGAGGGGCACTCCGAGCACAGCGGCAAAGAGCACGCCGACCTGGACCACCTCGGCCAACCAGATTGCCAGCACGCCGGCATACACGTACAAGGCGCCCCGGCTGCGAAGCGTCGCTGTGACGAGGTCGGGTGGGCGGTCCTCGCGCGGGAGGGGTCGAGGAGAACTCACGGCCGGATCCTAGCGGCTGGCCAGGAGCAGG
>JAKAEN010000151.1 GCA_021818355.1 Actinomycetes bacterium
GGCACGGCGCGGCCTGGAGCGGATGGGCTAGCCGCGGCCATTTACGTGGCCGATTTGCCACCTCCCGTGCCCCAACATCACTATTTGTGATCAGATACTGTCGTAAGCGACAAAAAGGGGTGCTCTGTGCCTGTGGAGTGTGAGCGCCCGGTGTATCTTTTACTTGGCTTCTCGCCAATTGCGTGTGAAAACGGGCATTGGGCTCGGTCGCGGTGGCGAGGCTGACATTGATTCTTCAATTTGGGGGGGTACCGCTTGCCAAGCTATCTGTCTCCGGGCGTCTACGTTGAGGAGGTTCCCTCCGGCTCCCGGCCGATCGAAGGGGTAGGAACCGCAGTTGCCGCGTTCGTCGGCTTTGCGCAACGAGGGCCCCTCAACAAGCCGACGTTGGTCGCGAACTGGAGCCAGTTCGTCGCCACCTTCGGCGAATTCATGGACGGCTCCTACCTTGCGCACTCCGTCTACGGCTACTTCGCCAACGGCGGCGGCGTCTGCTACATCATCCGGATCGGGGAGAATGCGACCGAGGCGCCCGCCAAGGCCGAGCTGCTCTCCGGAGGCGAGCAGAAGGTCGGTGCCCTCACCGTCGCCGCTCAGGAGGGTGGCGATGCCGGCAACAACATCACCGTCGAGGTGACCGACGCCGGCGACGCCAATGCCCCGGATCTCTTCAACCTGGTGGTGAAGAAGGACGGAAAGGTCGAGGAGACCTTCGAGAACGTCACCCTGAAGCGCGGCAAGACCAACGTCGCCACTGTGGTGAACACCCAGTCCAAGCTCATCAAGCTGCTGGAAGCGGCAGCCGGCGTGGAGACCGTCGCCAGGGGAGCCGTCTCGCTCTCCGGCGGAGGCGCCGCCCAGCCCGCCTCGGTGTCGTCCTCCGACTACGTGGGCGATCCCGCCGAGCGCACCGGCTTCGGCGGCCTGGAGGCCATCGACGAGGTCACCATGGTCTGCGCTCCCGACCTCATGGCCGCCTACCAGGCGGGAATGATCGACCTCGAGGGCGTCAAGACCGTGCAGCTGGCCATGCTCACCCACTGCGAGCTGATGGGGGACCGGGTGGCCATCCTGGACACCCCGCCCGCGATGAACGTGCAGCAGGTGAAGGACTGGCGCGTCAACACCACCGGTTACGACAGCAAGTACGGCACGCTCTACTGGCCGTGGGTGAAGGTGCTCGATCCCCCCTCGGGGAAGAACATCATGATCCCGCCGAGCGGACTGCTGGCGGGCATCTGGAGCCGCAACGACGACACCCGCGGAGTCCACAAGGCTCCCGCCAACGAGGTGGTTCGCGGGGCGGTCGACATCGAGATGAACATCTCCAAGGTCGAGCACGACCTGCTCAACCCGATCGGGATCAACGCCATCCGCGCCTTCCCCGGCAAGGGGATCAAGGTGTGGGGCGCACGCACCCTCAGCTCCGACACCTCCTGGCGTTACATCAACGTGCGCCGGCTCTTCAACTACCTGGAGAAGTCGATCCTGAACGGAACCGACTGGGTGGTCTTCGAGCCCAACGACCCCGCCCTGTGGGCGCGCATCCGCCGCACCGTCGCCGCGTTCCTCGTGAACGAGTGGCGCAAGGGGGCGCTCTTCGGGACTACGGCCGACCAGGCCTTTTACGTCAAGTGCGACGACGAGACCAACCCCGCGGAGTCCATCGATGCCGGCCAGGTGGTCTGTGAGATCGGGGTGGCCCCGGTCAAGCCGGCCGAGTTCGTCGTCTTCCGCCTCTCGCAGTTCTCCGGCGGCACGTCGCTGGTTGCCGAGTAGCACGTCGGATCCGGATAGGAGGATTTAGAACGAATGGCATTTGCTGAGTACGACACCGGGGTCGCGTGGTCTTTCGGCCTCGAGATCGATGGCATCGAGATGAAGGACATCCAGGAGGTGTCCGGTCTCAAGCTCGAAGTCGACGACATCGAGATGAAGGCCAACACCACCTCGGGCCAGATGGTCATCAAGAAGCTGCCCGGCCGCAAGAAGGCGGGTGAGATCACTCTCACCCGCGGCCTGACCTTGAACAAGTCCTGGAGCGACTGGATCAAGCACGTCTTCGACGGTGACATCGTCACCGCCCGCAAGGGGGGCTCGGTCAAGGTCTACGACTACAAGGGCGATGTGGTGCAGACCTTCAACTTCCTCAATGGCTGGCCCAAGAGCCTCGAGGTCGGCTCGCTCAAGGCGGGCGACACGACGGGGCTGACCGAGACCCTGACCATCACTCACGAAGGGCTCGAGCTCGCCTGATGATGCGCAACATCCCCCCTCGCACCGAGGCTCCTGAAGTCCAGGAGGCGGTGGCGGAGGTTCAACTCCCGCCGCCGCCTCCCGAGCCGGTGAAGCTGCAGACGGAGTTCACCTTCGTTCTGCCACGCGGATACCTGGCTCCGGACGGCACGGTCCACCGCGAGGGGGTGATGCGCCTGGCGACGGCGCGAGACGAACTGCTGCCCCTTCACGACGACCGGGTGCGGGAGAATCCCCCGTATCTCACCGTGGTCCTGCTGGCCAGGGTGATTACCCGGCTCGGAGAGCTTGAGGGGGACCAGATCCACGCCGGGATCATCGAGAGGCTCTTCGCCTCCGATCTGGCCTTTCTGCAGGATTTCTATAGGCGCGTAAACGCCGAGGGCCACACGCGGGTGCTGGTCAGTTGTCCATCGTGCAAAGAGAAGTTCACGGTCGATATGGCCGGTGGAAGCCTGGGGGAATCCTGATCTCCTCTCCAGAGAGGCTCTGGGAGGAGATCTCATACATCGCCTACCACTTTCACTGGTCCTTGGACGAGATCCTCGACCTGGAGAACGCCCAGAGGCGTGTCTTCATCGAGAACATCGCGAACATCAACAAGCGGATGTCGGGTGAGTAAGTTTGGCGGGAATTCGATTCTTTAGACGGCGAGAGGTTCCTCAGGCCGCTGACCGCCGCCCCGCGGCCACGCTCTCGCAGCATGACGCGCAGCAGGCGAGTCCGGGCCAGGCCGAACACGGGACTGGAGCGGCCCAGGTTGGGGCGGCCGGTTGGGAGCGCCTTGCTCCGATGCAGCCCGTCTTGGCCCGGGGACCCGATCTGACGCTGGGCGCCTCGCCGGCGGAGTGGCTTCCCGACTACCGGGATCCCACCTTTTCGCTGGCTCCGCTCACCCATTTCGTCTCGGAGGAGGCGCCCTCCGGGCTGGTGGAATTGACGGGGACGCCGCATCGCGGCACGGCCGTCCTTCCCGAAGACGCCGCGGTCACGGAGCTCGAGCTGGTGCCGAGGAGGCTCAGGCACGCGCAGGCCGGCCAGGCCGAAACCGAGGCCGAGGCTGCGCCCGCTTCCGGACGTGTCTATTTCGCGATTCCGCGGCGTGAGCCCACCTCTGCTTCCCCCGCGGCTTCGTCCTCCTCCTCCTCCTCCTCCGCGACAGATCGCAGAGTGCCCGCACGGGCGCTCCCATCCAAGGGCTCAGGCCCGCGTTTGCGCCCGCGCCTTGCCCGCGCGCCGATTCCAGGCACCAGCCCCACGCCGAGGCCGAGCGCCGCGCAGGCGGCTCCGCCGAGAGCCGAGGCGCGTTCGGGGGCTTGGCGAGATGGGCAGTGGAGCGAGGAGACGGGCGACGTCTCCATCCCCACCTGGAGCGAGAGCCTGGCCTCTCGCAGTGCCGCCGATGTGGGCAAGAGTGTTCGGGCGTTGGATCCCAACCCGGCTCCGGCCCCGGGTGCGGGCGCCCGCCACCAAGGCGAGTCAAGCCCCCCGGCGTCCGGCCCAACTGCGGAGGCGCCGTTGGCGGGGCTTCCGGTCGTGCCCTCGGTGACCGATGCCCCCGAGCAGCGCTCGCGGCAAGAGGCCGCCGAGCCGCCTGTGCAAGGGCCGCGCATTTCGTCTCCCTTGTCCGGAGCTGCGATTCCCCCGGCCACCGCCCGGAATGAATCCGCGTCCCCGGCCACCGCCAGGGACGAGTCCCCGGCCACCGCCAGGGACGAGTCCGCGGCGCCGGCCGCGGCTCCCTTACGCCGTGGGGAGTCCGATACCGAGCGCGCCCTGCTGGGGCAGCGTGAAGCCGCACCTCAGCAAGCAGCTGGAAACGCGGAGCCGGAGCCCGGCCAAGACGGCCGCTCACCCCTGCCCATCCAGGATGCGCGCGGAGGAGCCCGGTCCGCGCCGGACCCGGCGCGCTCGGCGACCTCGCCGGCACCGCAGCCGCAGACACCCTCCCCGCGCCGCCTTGGGCTGGGGGAGCCGATCCGCGGGGGCCTGCCCGGCCGCCCGGTGCCGGCCAACCAGCAGGCCGGCGGGCACGATGCCGCCGAGCGGGGCTCGCCAGGGCGGCCCGACACCGGTCCAACCACCGTTTACGCCAAGAGCGCCTTGGGCGAGATGCGGGTCCTGGGTGGACCGGGGCCGGCCTCTTTGGCCCACCCCACGGTCGCGCCGGAGCCGAAGGGAGCCAGGATGAGCGCTGACCCGCTCGGACTGCCCTCCCGCCCCTTGATCGGCGCGCGCCCCCTTGCCCCTGGAGCGGCCACGCAAAGCATGGACCTGCCGGAAGCCGGTCGAGTGGAGGTTCGCCAGGACGCCATGGCTCACGCCCGCCTGAGGAGCGCGGACGCACTCGGCTCGACGACGGGCGCCGGAATCGACTTGGCACCTGCGCTGGGGGCGCCGGAGAGCCCTCAGGCCATCGGCGTCTTTGCTCATGAGCTCACCCATGTCTACCAGCAGCGCGCCATGGGCGGCAGGCCGATGCCCGACCCGTCGAGCGCGGAGGGCCGGCGTCTGGAGGAGCAGGCGGAATCCGTGAGGCGTACGGTCGAGCGCTCACCCCAATCGCTTTCCACGCCCGGTGGCCACTTAGGACAGCCCTCGCGCCTGCCCGGCGCTGTAGCCCCGTCGGCTCCAAGCTCGGGGATGCCCCCGCGCGCCCTGGCCGTGGCCAAGCTGGCGGCATCCACCGTGGCTTCGGCACCGGCCCCACCGGCCGCGCCGGCAGGCTCCCAAATCGCGACGACACGGAGGCCGGCAGGTGCCGCACCCTCTCAGCCCGCTGCGGCGGCGGCTTCCGCCCCACGCCCCGCTCCCCAGCGGATCGTCTCCCCTGTGGCCGGCGTGTTGGCCGGTGCGGGGGCGTCTTCGGGTGCTGGCGGTACGCAGCATCTTCAATCCGGCCTTGCCTCGGGCACCGACGACTCCGTCTCGTCCTCGGCGAGCGTCTCCAAGCCGTCGGAGATGCGCATACCCGAGCAGGAGGTGAACCGGCTCTACCGCGAGTTCATGCACCGGTTCAAGAACCAGCTGCGCTGGGAGTCGGATCGCAACGGCCGAGTCAACCGGTTCTTCAAGGACTAGGAGTTTCGATGGCAGATCCAGGCGAATTCACGGTAAGCATCTACTTCTCCTTCGAGGTCGAGGGAATCGATTTCGGGCAGTTCACCCGGATGGAGGGGTTCAGCATCACCAACGACCATGAGATCCGGCAGACCGCCAGCCAAGGCGAGTTCATGCACGTCTTCCCGGGCCGCATCCGCTACTCCAACCTCAAGCTGGCCAGGCCTCTCTCGCCCCTGTCCAAGAAGTTCATCTCCTGGATGCACTCCTTCGGCAACAACGTGGGGCGCGTCGGAGTCCTGAAGGCGCTTAATCCCGACAAGAGTGAGTTGGTCAGCTGGTCGCTGGAGGGGGTTCTTCCGATCTCCTGGACCGGCCCGAACTACGATCTCTCCTCGCCGGAGGTGGCTATGGAGACCCTGGAGTTCGCCTACCGCGGGATCCTGCCGATGGGGGCCGAAGTCGGCTCCGGCATAAGTCACGCCAACTCCATGATCTCGGGGATCTGATGGTACCGCTTCCCCCTTTGCCAATCAGCCAGGAGGCCTAAATGGGTAGCGTTGTTTCGCTCATAGAGGGCAAGCTCGGCATGAGCCAGGCCTACCTCTCCCTGGACGAGGCCGAGGCCCCGAGCATGAAGCAGCTCGCGCTCTCCGCCTCGCAGATCACCGCGGTCTCGGGCAACACCTTCACCTTCAAGTTCAACCCGCTCTCCTACACCCTGGAGAAGGACTCTCACTGGGCCTCGGCTCCGCAGGCGTCCGCCGGGGAGGCTCCGGAGTCGAGCTTCCTCGGCCCGGGTGCGCGGGCGCTCCGGCTGCAGATCTTCATGGACGACTCGTGGAACCCTGTCAGCGGAAGCATCCAGCCCGAGATCGACTTCCTCATGAAGTGCTGCGACCCGACTCCCGAGTCCGTGACCGAAGGCAAGCCCCGGCCACCTTACGTGCGCTTCGGATGGGGGCCGAATGTCCTGTTCAAGGCATACGTATCCAGTGTGAGTGTCGAGGTCAGCCTGTTTTCGCCCACCGGCACGCCGCTCCGGGCCACCGCCAGCATCTCTCTGACCGAGGTCCCCGAGACGGTCGCCAGGCAGAATCCGACCTCGGGCACGCCGAACCCTCAGAGGGCGCACCGGGTCGAGGCCGGGGACACCCTGGCCGGCATCGCCTACCGGTACTGGAAGGACCCGAACCTTTGGCGCGCCATCGCCGAGGTGAATCGCATCGACGATCCGGACCGGCTCGTCCCCGGCCGCGAGCTTCTGATTCCCGAGGCGGCCGATGCCCGCCTCATGGGTTAGGAGATGGTCTTGAGCTCCAGCCCGGGAACACAGCGGGCCTCCATGGTGCCCGAGATCTCCGTCGACGAGGCGCCTCTCGACCCGATGGTGTCGCGCGCCCTCATCTCGACCGAGGTCTTCACTTCGCTGGTCTCGCCGGGATCGGCCACGCTGGTCTTCGCCTACGCGGGCGCAAGCCAGATCGAGATGGGAGGCTTTGAGATCGGGGCCAAACTCATGGTGAACCTGCCGGGCCGGCTCGATCCCCTGCTGCCGCTCTTCAGCGGTAGCGTAAGCGCGCTCGAGCTCGACTACGCGGTGGGCAGTGGCTCCAGGCTCGTGGTCAGGGCGGTGGACGGCGCCCACAAGTTGACCATGAACACCTCGCCGCGCATTTCTCGGGAGATGACAAGCGCGGAGATGGTCTCGATGATCATTGCCGAGGCGGAGATCATGGAGGGGATGGTGACCCCTACCGATGACGTTCACCCGGGCATAGTCAAGCCCGCGATCGACGACTGGAGCTACATCCAGTACCTTGCCAAGCGGGTGGGCTACATCGCCTACATGAGCGGCGGCAAGTTCTTCTTCACCCCGCCCACGCCGGCGGAGGAGGGTCC
>JAKAEN010000152.1 GCA_021818355.1 Actinomycetes bacterium
TGTGCGCGAGGATGTCCTTTACGGACCAACCCGGGCAATCACTGGCAAGCTCCCACTGATCCGGGGTCAGCTGGCTGCAGTAGCCGTCCAGCGAAAACCACGTCTCGCGAAGCGCCGAAACAATGAACGAAGAGGTGTACTTCACGTTCCCTCCTTAGCTCTTCCTGGTCCAGCCTACGCCGCCGGACGGCACCCAATCCGCCTCAGCCGCACTGCTCGGCGGAACCTGAAAGAATGCTGAATTTCAGGATACGTGCCAAATGCAAGAGCTCTTACTTTAGGCCCCAACGATCACCGGCGCAGGTATAGAATCAGCCGAATTCACCTATGTTTTTTACTGAATCAGGGGGATAAGTGACTGCGATCGATGAATCCGATAGTCACGTGGAACATGAAGGCGGCCTGCGCCGTGGAGCGCTGGGCCTCTTCGAATCCGCTGTAATGGGTGTCGCGGGTGTCGCACCCGCCTACTCGATAGCCGCCTCGACGGCAACGCTCTTCGGAGCCGTCGCACTCGGCGGGCCGGCCGCTCTGCTCTATTGCGGTATAGCGATGTTCGGCATTGTCTGGGCCTTCAACCATCTGGGAAGGCTGGAGGCCAACGCGGGGGCCACGTACTCCTGGGTCCGGCGTGCGCTTCACCCGGTTCTTGGCTACATCTCGGGATGGGCGCTGGTCGTATCCGCGCTGATCTTCATGGTTGCCGGCTCCTTCCCGGCAGGTTCGGTCACCCTTGGCCTATTCTCCAACTCACTCGCCAACAACACCACCGCAGTCACCATCTTCGGGACGATATTCTTCCTGCTGATGGTCGGGGCGGTGGTCGCGGGCGTCACCGTGACGGCAACGGTGCAGGTGATCATGTCCGCGGTCGAGCTGGGAATCCTGGTGCTCTTCGCCATTCTCATGCTCTTGCACGGCCATGACGCCCACACCTTCAGCTGGAGCTGGCTCTCGCCCTCGATCTTCCACGGGTCCTCGACCTTCTTCGCGGGAGCGCTGGTGGCAGCCTTCTACTACTGGGGATGGGACGTCACGGCGAACTTGAACGAGGAGACCAAGGGCTCCAAGGTGACCCCGGGCATCGGCGGCATCATCGGTGTCCTGGTGGTCTTCGCCCTCTTCGAGGTCTTCACCATCGGATCCAACCTGGTTCTCACCGCCAAGGACATCACCAACAACGCGGGCGACGTCCTGGGCGTGCTCGGCCAGGTGGTCTGGCCCGGACTCGGGGGCAAGATCATCGTCGTCGCCGTGATCCTGTCGACGGTGGCCACCTTGGAAACGACCATTATCCAGGTGACCCGAACCCTCTTCGCGATGGGTCGCGACGGCACCCTGCCCCGCGCGCTCGGCCGCACGCACCGGGTCCGCCAGACTCCTGTCGTGGCGACGGTGGTGGTAACGGTGATCTCGGTCGGGCTTTTCATCGGCTCGAACTACATCGGCTCGATCGGCAACATCCTCACCGACGCCATCAACGCGATCGGCCTGCAGATCGCCATCTACTACAGCCTCGCGGGCCTCTCGGTGGTGGTCCTGTACCGCAAGCACATCTGGCGCTCGCCCTCGAACTTCATCTTCATGGGCCTCTGGCCGCTGGGTGGAGCGCTCTTCATGATCGTCATGTTCGTCAAGTCGATCCCCGGCTTGAACGGGACCACCCTTGCGGTTGGACTCGGAGCCATGGCGTTGTCGGTGATCCCGATTGCGATCTACTGGTCCAAGGGAAGGCCTTACTTCAAGATGCCCTCTCGCGACGAGCGCATCGCCCTCGACCACGAAATAGCGGTCGACACGGCTGACATCTGATCCGGCGAAGCACACGGTCAGCGACACGGATCAACCAGACACATGGGAGGGCCGGCTTTCGGAGCCGGCCCTCCTCCTTTCGGCGACGCCTGCGCAGCGGCTCCCGGCTCCTCTCGATGAGCCGGGCGAAGAGCGCTACGGTGGTGGCGGCCGGTTGCTGCGGCCGGGACAGGCTACAAGGGGGCTACGACCTTGCCGAACGACGAATCATCACCGATCGTCCTCGTGGCGGGCGCCTCGGGAGTTATCGGCCGCCGCTTCCTGCCCGAGCTTGTCGCCCACGGATACAGTGTCCTTGGCCTCACCCGCTCACGCTCCAACGCGCAGGTGATCGAGCGGCTTGGAGCGACAGCCTTGGTGTGCGACGTCTACGACGCGCCGGCGCTTGGGGCCGCTTTCGAGAATTACGCGCCTGGAATCGTCGTCGACCTACTCACGGACCTGCCCGATGAGGCGGACCGGATCCCTCGATTCGCAGACGCGAACAACAGGATGCGCACAATCGGCACCGACAACCTCCTTGGGGCGGCGGCGCGAGCGGGAGCCGAACGGGTAATCGCCGAAAGCGTGGCATGGGAGCTTCCCGGCAACGGGGCACTCGCGGTGGAGCACCTCGAGAACGCCGTGCTCTCGGCGCGCGGTGTCGTCCTGCGCTACGGCCAGCTATGGGGGGAAGGCACCTATCACCTCGTCCGCCCTTCGGCCGGACCCACGCTTTCCGTCGTGGAGGCCGGACGGCTCACCATGCAATTCCTCGGCGCGGAACCCGGCATCTACGAACTGGTCGACCAGCCTTTCAGGCCCTGAAGGCTTCGCCGTCGAAGGTGTCCAACGTGGCAAAGGCCTCCACAGGATCGCGCCGCAGCCTGCTCGGAATCCGCCTTGGCCATCCCAGGGCCACAAGCGACGCCAAAGCGTATTCCTCGGGCATGCCCATCAGGGCGGCGACCTGGGGCTCCCTTCGGCAGATTGCAGTGGTCATCACTCCGCCCAAGCCCCGGGACCGCGCCGCCAGCATAATGTTGTGCACGAAGGGATAGATACTCCCTCCTCCGACGATGCTTTGGCGATCCAGCCCGTTGTCGAGGACCGCGAGTGATCCCAGCCTGACGAAGACGGCCAGCATGACCGGAACCGTGTCCAGGTGATCGCTGAAGGGGTATTCGTAGCGGCGCTTGGCGGCCTCTTCCAGGTCGACCGCCGGTCCGGTCCAACGCCTACCGTCAATCGGCGCGAAGGGCACGAGACCGGCTTGGACATGGGCCATGTACTCCGCCCAGGCCTCAACGTACAGGTCCCGCAGCCGCCTCCGGATCTCGCCATCCTTGACGACGACCACTCGCCACCCTTGCCGGTTACCCCCGCTCGGCGCGAAGCGCGCCAGGTCCAACAGCTCATATACCAGGGAGTCGGGAACCGCGCGGTCCTCGAAATCTCGAATCGCCCCGGTGGTGGTGACTACCTCGTCGAATTGCATGGGCAGATAATACAGCCCTTGTCGGCCGCGTCAGGGCTGCCAGTTTGCCACCTGGCCAAGGCAGGAATAATCTCGAAAGGAATTACTTAACTTATTTAAAGCTTTTGATGCCGCAACAATCCCCCAACCCAGGAGCAAGCTTGACCGGAGAGAACCTGCGAGCCGAGAGGCCGGAGCGCGACGAGAGGCCAACTGAACGGCCCTTCGCTCTGCTTGCCCGGTTTTCGGCCGTAGTCAGGCATCTGCGGCACCAAGCTGACTCCAAGGGCATCCGCGGAGAGCAGGACCTGTCTCCACGCCAGCTCATGATGCTCTCCCACGTCGTGATGCTCGCCCCTGTCTCCGTCTCCGATCTTGCCCAGCAAATGCAGATCTCCTTGGCCACGGCCTCGCAGATGCTTACCGGCCTGGCGCAGGCCGGCTTCGTTGAGCGCCACGAGGATCCGGCGGACCACAGGAGAACCCTTATCACCCTCTCCCCGCACGGAACCGCCGCCGCCGAGAAGCTTCGCGAAGCGATGCTCCCCCTCGACGAGGCGATTTCCGTGGTGGGAGACGAGTCCTTTGCCCACCTGCTCTCAACACTTGACGCGATCGTCGCCCGCCTCTCGGAACTCGAGGAGACAGACGGCGCCGACAAGGACTGTTAGACGCGCCTCATCCCTCAAGGAAGGTAACCCCCCGTGTCAAACTTCTTCCAGCACCTCGGCCGAATCGTGGTCAAGTTCAGGTGGCCGATCGTGGCCCTGTGGGTGGTGATCACCGTTGCATCCGTCGCGTTCCTGCCGTCGCTGTCGAGCGTCGTGAAGAACGACAACCGGGCCTTCCTTCCCGCCAATGCCCCCTCCATCAAGGCCGCCGACCTCGCCTCACCCTTCCAGAACGTCAACAACAGCCAGGTTGTCCTGGTGGCACAAACCAGCGGGCCGGCGCTGACCCCGGCGGACAAGCAGGCCTACGCCCAGGTGGAGGCGGCGATCGCCAAGGTGCGCACCGTCCTCTCAGTGAAGGTCGCCGGCGTTTCGCCCGATCAGCGGGCAATTCAGAGTGCCATCGTCTCCAGTGCCAATCCCTTCGGTAGCACGGGAGTGACCACGCTGGTGGGCGACATACGCTCCGCCATCGCATCGGTCCCCAAACCGGCCGACCTCTCGGTTCACCTGGCGGGGCAGGTGGCGACCTCTGTGGATTCGAACGCCGGAAACGCGGCAGGACCGGGCAAGGCGCAGAACTATTCCATCATCCTGGTCATTGTGATCCTTCTACTTGTGTTCCGAGCCCTTCTCGCTCCGCTGGTCACCCTGCTCCCGGCCGTCTTCGTTGTGATCGCCGGAGGGCCGGTGGTTGCGGAGGCCTCCAAAGCCGGTTTCACCGTCTCCTTCGTCACCGAGCTGCTCTTCATCATCCTGATCATCGGCGCGGGCACCGACTACGGCCTGTTCCTGGTCTTCCGCGTACGTGAGGAGTTGCGCAGAGGCAGAGGGCCGAAGGAGTCCGTCGCCTTTGCGCTCTCCAAGGTCGGCGAGTCGATAACCTTCTCGGCGGCCACGGTCATCGCCGCGCTGCTCTCCCTGACCACTGCCTCCTTCGGCTTCTACAAGGGCCTTGGCTGGCCCTTGGCCATTGGCATTGCCCTCATGCTCCTCGCAGGACTTACTCTTCTGCCGGCGCTGCTCGCTATCCTCGGGCGTGCCGTCTTCTGGCCCACCAAGACCCACCCGGGAGAGACGAAGCACGGCCTATGGGGCCGAATCGCGGCTCGCGTTGTCAGCAAGCCCCGCACCACCCTCGCCTTCGGAATCATCCTCTTCGGCGCCCTCTCCCTGGCATCGCTCGGAAATTCGCCGGCGGGATTCGTGGGAACGACGAGCTCCCCCAAGGGGACCGACTCCTACTACGGCAATCAGATACTCGACAAGCAGTTCCCGTCGTCGAGCTTCAACCCCACTGAGGTGATTTTCAAGTTCAACACGCCAGTGTGGGACAACGTCGCCGGCCTGGCCTCGCTGCAAAGCGACCTGGCCAAGCAGTCCTCCTTCAAGGCGGTCTTCGGGCCGATGAATCCCCTCACCACACCCCTGACCGCTGCTCAGCTCTCCCAGCTGCACTCGCTGCTCGGGGCGCCGAATGCCCTGCCGCCTGTCGAGCCCGCAAACCTGACAATTCCACCGCGCGTCTACGAGGCCTACCGTGCGGAGTTCCAATTCATATCCCAGGACGGCAAGACCGTTCTCTTCGCAACGGCGCTTTCGGCGGGTGACGCGTCTTCGACCGCGGCCCTGAACGCCACCCCGACGGTGCGCGCAGAGGTGGCGAGCGTGGCCCACACCCACGGCGCGGTGGACTATGGCGTCGCCGGCGAGGCGGCGGCGGCGTACGACATTTCGTCGAGCTCCAACTCCGACCTGGTCAAGATAGTCCCCGTGGTCGTGCTGATCATCGGCTTGCTGCTCGCACTGGTCCTTCGCTCCGCAGTGGCGCCGCTCTATCTCATGATCTCGGTGGTTCTCTCCTACCTGGCGGCCCTCGGCGCGGACGTGATCGTCTTCATCTTCTTCCGCGGAGATAGCGGCCTGAACTTCGTCTTACCGTTCCTGCTCTTCCTGTTCCTCCTGGCTCTGGGCGAGGACTACAACATCCTTGTCATGACCAGGATCAGGGAAGAGGCGCATCACCGTGACCTCCGTTCGGCGGTCAGAACCGCGCTCAACGCCACCGGCTCGACCGTAACCTCCGCCGGAGTCGTGCTCGCGGGCACCTTCGCGGTTCTGGCTCTGGCCTCCCTGGGGAACAGCCAGGTGGAGGAGATCGGCTTTGGCCTCGCACTTGGGATCCTGATGGACACCTTCCTGGTGCGCACGCTTCTGGTCCCCTCCACGGTGGCGCTGCTGGGCAGGTGGAACTGGTGGCCGTCGCGACTCTCCCACGAAAGCCACACCGACGCGGAGGCCTCGGCGTGGGAGGCCGAGCAGGATGAGCTCGCCGCCGCCGACCAGGACTGACGGCTTCCCGGCGGCCGATCCCGACCGGGGTTCGAAGGCGGCCCGCCTAGGGTCATACTTTGTCTCGACGGGCCCGCCGCTCCAGGCGGCCGCCGCCCGCGAGGTCCCCTAGGGCCGAAAAGGAGGCGCTCTTGAGCGGAAGGGTCACCACACGCGTAAGCGGAGCGGTAGGCGAAATCGTCATATCCAACGCCGACCACAAGAACGCTATGACATCGGAGATGTGGCGCCAACTGCGTTCGGCGGCGGAAGAGATGCGCGCGAACGACTACGTCCGGGTCGTGGTGATCCACGGGGCCGAGGGAACCTTCGTCGCCGGAGCGGATATCGATGAGTTCCGCACCATGCGCCAAGCCGGCGATACCGCCGTCGAATACGACAGGATCACTGAGGATGCCCTGGTCGCGCTGGCTACGATGCCCAAGCCGACCGTGGCTGCCATCGAAGGTTACTGCATAGGCGGAGGGGTGTCGATCGCGGTCGCGTGCGACTTCCAGGTGGCCGACGCCCGTGCCAAGTTCCAGATTCCGGCGGCAAAACTGGGCATCAGCTATCCGCTGGGCTCACTTCGCCGCCTGGTGGCGCAAGTGGGGGCATCCGCCGCCAAGCGCATGATATTCACGGCGTCAATGCTTGACGCGGGCGCGGCACTGGATGCGGGCCTTATTTCACAGGTCTCCGAGAGCCTGACCGACAGCATCGCGGAGCTCACGGTGGCGCTGACGGAGGTGGCCCCGCTGTCGATCGCGGCGACCAAGGCGCTGGCGGACGGGCTCGTGAATCCCGCCGCCGACTACGCCGCGCTGGAGGAGGAGGCCGCGAGACTGAGCGCCGCGACGATCGCCTCGGCGGACTACCTCGAGGCGCTGGACGCCTTCGACGACAAGCGCAAGCCGAACTTCCAGGGCCGCTAA
>JAKAEN010000153.1 GCA_021818355.1 Actinomycetes bacterium
CTTGGAGATCACCTTGTGATCTTCTCTGACGTGCAGGTAGGTGGCGTCCAGGATCACATAGGGGAAAGGGGCGTGATCGAGCCTGCGGGAGAAGAAGGCCTGTACCTGCTGAATATTCCAGAACTCTTTTCCACCCGATCCAGCAACTCGTTACCACTGATTCCAGCAACTCGTTACCAGCTCCCACGATGCTAACGGTTCCGCGGTCGCGGATGCTGGCGGAACCACACCGCCGGTGGAGACCGGCTCCCCTTTGACCGCTGCCCCCTTTCCTCCTCCGGCGGCGAGGGACCTCTGTCTCCAGGCGATATCTCCGGTAGTAGCAGGGGCGCTGTGCCCTGTGGGAGGGGCGGAGCGCCTTCCACAAGCGCAGGGCGCTCATCCATCGGCCCCGCCTTTGCGCGCCGCCAGTAGCTTGCGCATCGAGTCCCCCTTCAGTTCGATGCCATGGGCCGAGTGGACCAAGCGGTCCATAACCGCGTCGGCCACGGTCCGCTCCTCAATGGCGTCGTACCAGAGGGAGAAGGGGAGCTGGGAGGCGATGATGAGCGAAGAGCGCCCCACCCGGTCGTCGATAATGTCGAGCAGCTCTCTGCCGCCCTGCACCGAGACGGGGCTGAGGCCCAGGTCGTCGAGGACCACAACGTCGATGCGGGCCAGCTTTCCGGCGAAGGAGCGGTAGGTGCCGTCAAGGCGGGCCGAGCCGATCTTCTCTATCAGCGCCGAGGCGCGGAAGTAGCGTGCAGTCGCCCCCTGGCGGATGGCGGCGGTGGCCAGCGCACAGGCCAGGTAGGTCTTTCCCACCCCGGCCGGGCCTGCGATCAGGACATGACCTTGGTGCCGGAGCCAGGAGAGGGAGAGCAGCTGGGCCAGCTGGGCCTGGCCGAGGCCCCGGGCGGCGGTCGCCTCCAGTTCCTCCGGATTGGCGTTGATCCTTAGGTCCGCCTCGCGAATGCGCCGGGATATGCGCCTTGACTCCCGGGCGTCCAGCTCGGCTGTGAGCATCAGCTCCAGGCGATCTTCGAAGCCGAGGGAGAGCGAGGCGGGATCGGAGCACTGGCGCCGGTACTCGGCCTCGGCGCTGGTGATGAGCAGCCGGCGCAGGGAGTCCGATATGAGACTGGGATGGCTCATGCGCTTGCCTCCTGGGTGGGAACCACGAAGAACTCCCGTCCGCGCAGGTTCTCGTGGGTGTCCTCCACCTTGGAGATGGCTCCCCCGCGGCGCTCTGTGCGGTGCAGCCCCTTTTTCAGGATGGAGGAGACCGAGGCCCGGGTGGGGGAAGCTATCGCCAGCGCCATGGCGCAGGCCTCTTCCAGCTCGATGGGGCTATAGGCCTTGGCCAGGCGCAGCAGCGCGCCGGCCGAACGGCAGGCGGAGGCGGCGAAGGGCGACGAGGCCAGGATCGCCTCGACCACCTGCCGGGTGGAGGCGCCGACCGCATCGGCACGGGTGCGCAGTGAGGAGGCGGCGTCTACCAGGTAGGCCCGATGCGACTCCGGCATGTGGGCAGGGTTGGTGACAAAGCTCCCCCGGGCGCGCTCGCGGGGATGTGAGGCCACCTTGTTGCCGCCCACGAAGACCGAGATGACGCCTGAGCCCAGGCGTACCATGGCCTTGTGGTGGGCGAAGTGGAAGGGGACGGAGTAGTACACTCCATCCACAGCCACGTGGTAATTGGAGCCCACTCTGGCCGGCTGGTAGGGAGCGTATTCGTAGCGGAAGCCAGGCAGGGGAGAAAGCGCCTTGGCCTCGGTCTCGAAGCGCTCCCGGCGGCTGCCGGGCATCTTCTGAAAAGGGCGGGAGTTGGCCTTGTCCACCAGCGGGGCCATCGCCGCAACCAACTCCTCGATGCTGAAGAAGCGCAAGTGGCGAAGGGGTGCGAGCACCCGGGTCTCCACCAGGTTCACAGCAGCCTCGACGACCGCCTTGTCGCGGGGCTTGAAGGGCCGGGCCGGCGCCGGTGAGACCTGATAATGCAGGCAGAGCTCCTCCCAGGCCTGGGTGAGCACCAGCTCATCCCGAGCGTTTTTCACCACCAGTGCGCGCAGGTTATCCACGATTGACTCCCGCGGCACTCCTCCGAAGCTCTCATAGGCGCGCACGTGGCCGCCGATGCAGTTCTCGGTGTCCTGGCGGCGCTGGGCTTCTGCGTAGACGAAGGCGGAGTACCCGAGAGCCATGACGAAGATGCTGGCCTCGAAAGCCACCTTGCCGGTTTCTGCATCCCAGATGGGAACCTTCATCCCGGCGTAGTCGGCCATGGAGGCCTGCCCCGGCTCGAAGTGCAGCACCATCGTCAGCTCCCGGGCGCGGTCGTACTCGCGCAGCTTGGCGCAGAAGCTGGAGTAGCCATAGGCGGCGTCTTCCCCCACCTCCTCCACGTACTCGAGCCACAGGAGCATCCGGGTCACCCCGGTCTTGACGCGCTTTCTCTTCTCCAGCACCTTGGCGATCGCCACGAAGTCAGGCTCGGACTTGACCGGGGATTCCCTCCGCCCCGGCGCCTTGGGATAGAAGGCCGCTCTTATCTCGGCGTCGTCCATGGCGGCGACCGCCTCCATGGGGAGCTCGAGCACCTCGGCCCTCTCCAGCACCTTGGCAACCGAAGGGTGCGTCACCCCCACTATGGCGGCCAGCGAGCGGTTGGACGCCTCCGGCGAGGCCGCCTTGGCTTTGGCCATCGCCCGTATCAACTGTGGTTCCATCGACCACGATCTCCTCTTCTTGTTCAACAGCCGTCCCTTCTCTCCGGAGCGGGATGCTCCTCGGTCCGGGACAGTCTGGCATCCACTGTCCGGTTAGGGCAGTGGAAACGAATTGCCGGAATGGCTGGAAACAAGTTGTTGGAATGCGTGGAAACGAATTAGTGGAACAGGTGGTAACGAGTTGGTGGAATACTCACCTGCTCGTCCAGGGCCGCACAGATCCTGCTCACCTCGGTGCCTTTTCCGTTATTTCTGGAGACGAGTAACGGTAATTCTGGAGACGTCCGACGCTAACTCTGGAGATTCCTAACGGTATTTCTGGAGAAGCGTCCCAAGTCCGTGGCCAACCCCTCGGCGGTCGCACCCGTTCTCGTTCAAACTCGCTGTGGCGAGCCGACCAAGGCGGCCGGCTCCACAGCGGAGGAAAAGATGGCGAAACGGAGGAGTTGGTCGATGGAGACCAGGTACCTGAGGGAGATCCTCAGACTGCTAGGAATGTCAAGTTAATTTGGCCCCATCGTGCGCATCGAAACTGGCCCCACCCCAGCTCGACTGGGACTCCTAAGCTGAAGGGATGGGTCGACCCTCTTGTAAGCAGCGGTCTATTTTTGACCCACTTCAGCGGTCTATTTTTGACCCACCCGGTGAGTGTAGGTTAGCTCAGTTCCCCGGTGTGTAAACCACCCCCTTCTCGATCGCGTCGGCGACCTCCGGATGGGCGGCAATACCTTGGCGCTTGCGGTCCTTCAGCCGGTAGCTCTCACCGCGGATGTTGACCACCACGCAATGATGGAGCAAGCGATCAAGTATCGCGGTGGCCAGGACGGCGTCCCCCAGAAGGCTTCCCCATTCTGTGAAGCTCTTGTTGGAGGAGCAAATGATGGAGCCGGTCTCGTAGCGCTCCGATACGACCTCGAAAAAGGTGCTCCCGGCGCGGCCGTCCAATGGGCGATAGCCGATCTCGTCGATGACAAGGACCTTGGGCCCGAGGTACTTGCGCACCTTGGCAGGGGTGGGGACTCCGCTGAGATCGGCGGCCATCTTGGCCATGGTGGTGAAATAGACGCTATGTCCCCCGGCGATCGCCTCCAGGCACAGCGCCACCGCCAGGTGTGTCTTTCCGACTCCGGGAGGCCCGAGGAAGCAAATATTGGTGGCCGAAGAGACGAAGCCGAGATGGGAGAGTTCGGTCACGGTCTTTTTGTCCACCCCCTTGGCGAAGTCGAAGTCGAAGTCGCCAAGCCCCTTGTGATGGGGCAGAGCGGCCATCTTGAGGCGGGTGTCGTAGGAGCGCTGGCGGCGGGCGTCGGTCTCGTGGGCGAGCAGGCCTGAGAGGAACTCGAGGTAGCTCTCCTCCTTGGCCATGGCCGCCTCTATGGCGGCCTCCAGCCGTGCAGAGGCCTGGTTGAGGCCGAGTTCACAGAGCAGGGCGGCGGTCAGCTCAACCATGGGCGCGCTCCTCATATACGGCGAGAGACCGCGCCTCGACCAGGACCTCTTGCTCCCTGGCTCTTCCCGGGGGGACCCGCCGCGCAGTCTTGGGGTCTAGCCCCTGATACTGCCCGGAGAGAAAGACCGTCTTGCGTTGCTTGAAGACCAGGGCATGGCTGGCGATCAGCTCCGAGGCAGAGTCGAAGATGGATAGGGTGCGCTCGCCTGGCAGCACCGAGACCATCTGGCCCGAGTAGCGGAAGGGGACTCCGTAGGAGGTACCGCCGAAGGAGACCAGGGCGTCGGCAGAGACCCGCCGTGGCCGAAGCAGGAAGCGCTCGAGTTCGGATGCCGGAGGAAGAGGCCTCAGAGTGGGCGCCTCAACCGCGAAGGCCTCCATAGGCCTAAGCCCGGTGGTGGCGTTCTCGATCTCGTCCCTGGCGGCGCACCAGGCCAGGGCTTGGGCGTTCAGGTCGACGAGGTCGCCGAAGCTGCGCCCGGGCCAGAAGTTCTCCTTCGCGTAGCGGATGGATCGCTCGACTTTTCCCTTGGTCTGGGCGCGTCGCACCTGACATAGCCGTATGGAGACCCCCAGGAAGTTGGTGAGCTCCAGGAACTTGGGATGGTAGTTCCATCCTCCCTCGGGATCACCGGACAGCACCACCGTCTTGGCGTGGTCGGTCAATACCGCCGAGGTGACACCGCCGAAATAAGTGAAGGCTGCGATTATGCACTCCAGGAGGCCAAAGATGTCCTGGGACCAGGCGAAGCGCACGAAGCGCCGGCGCGAGTAGGAGAGCGTCGCCACCAACCCGGGGAGGTTGCGCTGCCTGCCGGAAGCGTCGATATAGCCAAAGATGCCCCAGTCGAACTGCAGCTGCTCGCCTGGTTCGGTCTCAAAGCGCGCAACCGCGGGGGCACGCTCGGAGCGCGGGGGCAGGATTGAGCGCACGAAGTCGCGCAGTATGGTCTCCTTGCCCTCATAGCCGGCTGGAACGATGCGCTCCATGATGGCGGGCACCGAGTACAGCCCTGCTTTTACCAACGCGCGCACCTCGTCCTTGTAGGGATCGAGCTTGGAGCCCCTCGTCTTGCGAGCGGTGTTGTTGGGTGTCGCGCCGTCACGGACGTACTTGCGCACCGTGTTTCGGGAATGGCCGGAGATCCTGGAGATCTCCCTGATTCCGTTCCCCTCGTCCTTCAATCGAAATAAGTTCATCAATGGCCTGCCTTTCAGCATCGGTGCTACCTCCTGGTTTTGGATTGATACCCAGAAGGTAGCGAGATCTGGAGGGCGGGTCATTCTTATTCCGCTGAAAGCGGGTCAATTTTAAGCCGCTGCTAACATCAAGCGCCGAACGGGTTCCGGAGTCGCACGGGTTCACAGTCATGACCCTCTGTGTCAACCTTTACTGAGGCAGATCGAGCTATCGAATCATTGAACTGAGAGGGCGGGGAAAGACCCGCGAAATGACATCCACGATCAACCACTCCTACGACGCGCGCTGACAGGCCCCACGAAAATTGGTCCGGCTGAAATGTAGGTCGGAGCCTCCAGAATGGAAATGGAGGTTTCCGACAATGAAGTCCAAGCACCATACCCCCGAGCAGGTGATCAGGAAGCTCGCCGAAGGCGACGAGATGCTCAACAAGGGTTCCACCGTCGCTGAGGTGGCCCGCTCCTTCGGAATCACCGAGACCACCTGGTACCGCTGGAAGAACACCTACGGCGGGATGAAAGCAACCGACGCCAAGAGGCTGAAGGAGCTCGAGGCCGAGAACAGGCGCCTGAAGACGATCGTGGCCGATCTCACCTTGGACAACACCATGCTGAAAGAGATCGCCGCGGGAAAAATCTGACCCCGGGCCGGCGCCGATGCACAGTCGAGATGCTCATGCGCCAGTTCGGGGTATCCGAAACCAGAGCCTGCAAGCTCATCGGCCAGCACCGCTCCACCCAGCGCTACGTCCCAAAAGCACCCCCTGACGAGAGAGAGGAGCACCTGGCATGGCTGAAGGCATATGCGCTTTCCAATCCCCGCTGCGGGTACAGGCGGGCCTTGGCAGAGATGGTTAGCCAGGGATACCAGGTCTCCAAGAACTACGTGCAGAAACTCTGGAGGGAGGCGGGGCTCAAGGTTCCCTACAAGAAGAAGCGCCGCAAACCGAGAGCGCTCCTGTCGGGGTGGCATAGGCCGCTCTATGCCAACGTCACCTGGGCCATGGACTTCCAATTCGACCAGAGCCAAGACAAGCGGGTGATCAAGCTTCTGAACGTGGTGGATGAGTACGACCGGCGCTGGCTGGCATCACGAGCCGCCAGGTCCATGGATGCAGCCGGGGTGATCGCCACCCTCGATGGCCTGGTGGCCGAGCACGGAGTGCCAAGACAGCTAAGGACGGACAACGGGCCTGAATTCATCGCTGACGCCCTGGCGGCTTGGGCCGCCGAGATGGGCGTGGAACTGCTCTTCATAGAGCCGGGATCGCCATGGCAAAATGGGGTGATCGAATCTTTAAACGGCCGCGTACGGGATGAGTACCTGAACGGGGAACTCTTCTTGGATGTCACAGAAGCCCAGGTGATCCTTGATCACGCCCGGGAACAATACCACGCCAATCGCCGCCACAGCTCCCTTGGCTATCTGACTCCCGCCGAGTTTGGGGCTCTATCGGTTATCGAGCAGCGCCAGGCGCTCCAAGGTGCCGCCCGCCGGAGAGGATGGCTGGCCCCGCAGTTGAAGGCCGCATAGCGGCTCGGGGACTTGTGGACGACGCTCCGCCTCGCCCACAGGGTCCCCAGCCGATCAGCTACTGCCGGAACAACAACGACAAGATCCGCAATAACGGAGACGCAGGCGCCGCCGTTGTCGGCGCCTGAGGGTAATCTTGCCCAAGAACCCGAGGCTCCCGGCTCACATCAAGACCGGACCGAAAATCGTGGGCCCCTCAGCGCCACCATGTACCGGATCCTGCGTGCCCATGGGGAGACGGGTGACCGCAGGCGCCATGGGACCCATCCGCCCCGGGTAAAGCCCG
>JAKAEN010000154.1 GCA_021818355.1 Actinomycetes bacterium
ACCGGAACCACGGTGCTTATGGCCACCCACGACGTCGGCATCGTCGACTCGATGCGCCGGCGGGTGATCGAACTCGACCACGGCGTGATCACGCGCGACCAGGTACGAGGGGTTTACGGCCTGGGCTGATCGGCCCGACCGGCAGGAAGGATTCTGGATTTGGCATTCTCAGTCGACTACGTGGTCCGCGAGACCGCTGCGAACGTTTGGCGCAACCGCCTGATGAGCCTGGCGGCGATGCTCACCATCGCCGTATCGCTGGCCCTGGTGGGCTCGGCCCTGCTCATAAAGCAAGGAGTCTCGGTCGCCACCAGCCAGTGGCAGGGAGGCACGCAGCTCCTCATCTTCCTCGAGCCCAACGCGTCGGCCGCCCAGACCTCGGCCATCGCCGACCAGCTCAAGGCGACATCGGCGGTCAAGAGCTTCTACTACTTCGACCAGGCCAAGTCCTGGGTGGAGTTCAAGCGCCTCATGGCCAACCAGCCGGACCTCTTGAACTCGGTGACCGAGTCCCAGATACCGCCCTCTTTCAGGGTGGCCCTGAAGAACCCGGCCGAGGCGCCGGCCATCGGCCAGATCTTCAACCAGCAGGTGGGGGTGCGCAACGTGGAGTACAACCGCGCGGCCATCGACACCATGCTGCGGATCTCCTCCATCGCCCAGCTGGTCATCCTGGGCCTGGCCGCGGTGCTGCTCCTATCGGCGACCGCCCTCATACTCAACGTCATCCGTGTTGCCATCTTTGCCCGAAGACGTGAGGTGGCGGTGATGAAGCTTGTGGGCGCGACCAACTGGTTCATCCGGGTCCCCTTCATGCTCGAGGGCCTCATCCAGGGCCTGGCCGGTGCCTTGGTGGCCGCGCTCGCCGTGGTCGGGGTGCGCTCGATGGTCTCCTACATGATCCAGCACTTCAAGGTGCAGCTGCTCTCCTCCTTCGTGGTCTCCACCCACGATCTGGCCATGACCGAGATCTTCGTGATCCTGATCGGCGCGGTGGTGGGCGCCGCCGGCTCGGCGCTGGCGGTCAGGAGATACCTGGAGGTCTGAGCCGCCGCCGGGGCGTCCGCGCTTGGCGCCGCCTCTGCTTTGTTCGGCTTGGGCGGAACCCTCGGGCAGCCTGACGGTACACTCTCAACCGTACGGCAGCACTCCTGGGGGTCCGCACATGAATGACAATCCGGTGACCGTAGCCCGGTCGCACAGCCTGGCCGATTTGCTTCACCGCTCGGCGGCGCGCTTCCCCGCCAAGACGGCGCTGATCGATGGCGAAACCTCCTTCACCTTCGCACAACTCGACGCGGCCGTGAGCGCCACCGCCGGTGCCCTGCTCGATCGTGGGCTCTCCAAAGGCGATCGCGTGGCGATCCTTTCGCGCAACTCCTGGCAGTTCGCGGTGCTCTCCTTCGCCTGCGCGCGGGCCGGATTGGTCTTCGTGCCCATCAACTTCATGCTCAAGGCGAACGAGGTCCAGTTCATCCTGGAGCACTCCGAGGCCATTGCGGTGGTGGCCGATGACGGCGCTCTAGTGGGCACCCTCACCGAGGCGCTCGAGCTGGCCGGGATCGAGCCGGTGCTGCGGGGATGGATCGGGCCGGAGGGATCCCGGGTTCCCGAGGGCTGGGAAAGCGTATCGGCCTGGGCCAGGGGCGTGCCGCGCGAGATCGGCGTTGTGGTCGCAGACGACGACCCGATACGCATCATGTACACCTCGGGCACCGAGTCGCGGCCCAAGGGCGCGCTTTCCTCGAGCCGGTCGCTGATCACCGAGTATGTGAGCTCCATCGTCGACGGTGGGATGACCGGCGACGATGTCGACCTGCACACCCTGCCTCTCTATCACTGCGCCCAGCTCGACTGCTTCCTGGGGCCGGACATCTATCTCGGCGCGACCAGCATCGTCCTTCCCGCCCCGGATCCGGCCACGGTGCTTCGCCTCATCGAGACGCACAAGGTCACCAAGTACTTCGCGCCGCCCACCGTCTGGATCTCGCTGCTACGCCATCCGGACTTCGACCGCTACGACCTCTCCTCCCTGCGCAAGGGTTACTACGGCGCCTCCCCCATGCCGGTGGAGGTGCTGAGGGAGATCCAGAGCCGTCTCCCCAACCTGCGCCTCTGGAACTTCTACGGCCAGACCGAGATGGCGCCGGTTGCCACCATTCTCCCGCCCGAGGAGCAGGTCGAATACGCCGGCTCCGCAGGCCGTGCGGTCCTGAACGTGGAGACGCGGGTGGTGGACGAGAACGACCAGCCGGTTCCACCCGGAGTGATCGGCGAGGTCGTCCACCGCAGCCCGCACGCCACCCTTGGCTATTACAAGGACCCCGAGAAGACCGCGGCCGCCTTCGCGAACGGCTGGTTCCACTCCGGGGACCTGGGGGTCATGTCCGAGGAGGGCCGGCTCACCATCGTCGACCGCAAGAAGGACATGATCAAGACCGGCGGTGAGAACGTCGCCTCGCGCGAGGTCGAGGAGGCCATATACCTCCATCCGGAGGTCGCCGAGGTCGCGGTCTTCGGCCTGCCCGACCCCAAGTGGGTCGAGGCGGTGACCGCGGTGGTGGTGCTCAAGCCCGGGGCGACCGCGACCGGCGAGGAGATCCGCTCCTTCCTGGCCGGCCGGCTGGCCGGGTACAAGGTGCCCAAGGCGGTCTTCGTCTCCACCTCGCTCCCCAAGAACCCGAGCGGGAAGATCCTGAAGCGCGAGCTGCGCCAAGACTACGCGGCGCTCGCCGACCGGGGTTAAGACCTCAGTCCGGCTGAAGCCGTCAATGACGGATGGCCACCCGCCGCAAGGGGAGTCGCCCGGGCGGGCGCGCTGGATCAGGGGCGGCCGCCGCTTCGAGGAAGCGGCCAACCCGGCCCGGCAACCCGGTTCAGAAGGTGACCGGATTCCAGGTGGCGCCGCCGTTGCCTGTCAGGTACATCTGGCTCTGGCTCTGACTGCCGGTCGCGTCCCCAGGAGAGCCGAGAATGCAGAAGGCCTGGGTGGCGGTGGTGTATCCCAGATCGAAGACCGGGTACCCACCGCTTGCCAGCGCGGAGGTGCCGAAGTTGAAGGTGCTCCAGCTCTTGCCCCCGTTCGTGCTCGAGTAGACGAAGGAGGCCCCGGAGACCGCGGCGACCGAGATGTCGCTGGAGGATCCCGCGGCGACCGCCGACATGTCCCCTGGGAAGGGTGGCGCGCTGAGTGTCTGCCACGAGTTGCCGCCGTTGGTGGAGAGGTCGATCTCCTTCTGGGAGCTGCCTGCCGCGACCCCCAGGGTGCATCCGGCCACGATGCCTTCGCTGGAGCCGTTCAGGTAGAGGCTGCCCAAGGTGCCCCCGATCCCCTTAGCCACGCAGGGGCTGGTTAGGGCGGTCCAACTGGAGCTGCCCGCGGCCCGGAAGTAAGCGCCCGGAGAGGTGCGCAGCCCGTAGACGATCTCACCCAAGGAGTTGCGGAAGTATCCCCCGAATCCGCTGAGGGTGGCCGGCGGAGTCTCCACCGAAAAGCTCTGCGGCGAGGAAGAGACCTGAGCGGTTATCAGGTAGGACTGCCCGGTCGTGCCGGTGGGAAGTACCACCGCGGTGGCGGTGCCGCCGCCGATCTCCAGCGAGCTCACCTCCTCGCTTGTGCCCAGGCCGCTGATTCCCGGGACCGAGAGCTGCGTCCAGCTTGCCCCGCCATCGGTGGTGAGGTAGAGGGCCGGGCCGAAGGCGTAGCCCACGCTCTGATTGAGGAAGCGCACCATGGAGACGCCGTTGGTGGCCGGAGAGGACTTGGAGATCGTGAAGCGGGGATCGAGTGGTATCCCCGAAAGTGGTGCCGCGGTCCAGGTGGCGCCGGTGTCGGTGCTCGCGGCCAGCTCGGCGCACCAGCCGGTCGAAGACGAGGAGCAGGGGACCCCGCCCAGAGCGAAGGCGTCGGTCGCGGAGACGAAGGTGGCGGAGGAGGGGTAGAAGCCGGAGGGGACGGCCCCGAAGGTGCTGGAGGACTTGGCCGAGCCCAGGGTGGTGGTGGGAGCGGCCGTGGTCGAGGGGGAGGTGGTGGCGGCCGAGGTGGTGGAAGTCTGCTGCGAAGCCGATGTCGCCGAACCGTCCAGCTGGTGGAAGGTAAGTGCCGCGCCTCCGACCACGAGCACCAGGGCGCCGCCCGCGTAGACGATTGGTTTCAGGGCGCGCTTGGTGGAGCCGGCTCGGTTGCGACGATCCATTGAGTACTCCTCTCGGCCGATGCCTCCCAGCTTCTACCTTATAAAGATCGTCAAGATCGGCTTCTGGCGTTAGCCCGATCGGCCTTTTTCCCTGCATTCCCCGACTGCCAGGAGCTTTGCGGCCCTGGCCCCGGGTGCTCAGATGCCGGCGCGGCCGAGCACCAGGCGCATCTCCAGCCCGCCACTGCGCTCGGTGAATCCCAGGCTGCGATAGAGCGGCTCGCCGGCGTTGGTGGCATGCAGCTCCACCCGGTGCACTCCTGCGCGCTGCAGCTCCGCCAGAAGGAGCGTCACCACCGCCCGGCCGTAGCCTCGGCGCTGGAAGCGTGGGTCGGTGCTGATCGAGCCCAGGTACCCCGACCTGCCGTCCGGCAACGAAGGGCCGGGAGGGCGGATCAGGATGTCGGCCAGGCCTCCCGCGGCAAGGCCGGAGCCGTCGGGGGCGTCGATCACCGCTCCCAGCAGCCGGGGGCCGCCCAGGTTCTCACGCAGATGTGCCAAGCATGCCTGGCGCCAGTGTGGGCCGGAGGTGTCGACACCCACGGAGTCGAACATCAGGGCGCGCAGGCGGACCAGCTCGGCCGCGTCGGAAGGTGTCGCCAGGCGTGCCCGCCCGGTGCCGGTGTCGATCTGCATGACCGTGGAGCATACAGCCCGCGGGCCGCGCCGGAAAGTCGATGGGAAGCAGCAGGGCCGCCCGGTGGGGCGGCCCTGCTGTGACCAGACGATTATCGCTCAGCGCCTCAGTGGGCGTGCACCTCGTGGTGATGCACCACCGGTGGCAACTGGTCCACGACGCCCGGGTCCTTGCGCACCTTGCGCATGGCGTAGAGCGCCGAGAGTCCGCCTACCAGGGGAACCGTGGTGATCACCATCAGCAGGCCCAGGTTGATGCTGCTCAGGTTGGGAACCGGGATCCCGGTGGGGACGGTGAAGTTCGCCAGGCTGGGCAGCACCAAGGTGAGCATGCCACTGGCCACGAAGATCGCGCCACCCACGCCGAGGGTGATGGCGGCGATGGTGCGGCCAACGAAGCTGCGGGCGGCGTCACCCAGGCCGCGGCGCTGCATGGCGCGTCCGAAGGCCGCTCCGATCAGCACTTGGGCGACCAGTGTTCCGGTTCCGAAGAGCGCTCCAGGCAGCCAGGCCAGAGCGGCACTCGGCATGGCGGGAGAGATCGTCGTGTAGAGGATGGTGGCGAAGGCGCCCGTTCCCATTCCGGCGATCAGTCCGTGCAGCATGGCCAGCGAGCGGGGAGGTTGTTTCCTGGCATCCAGCGGCGGGAGCAGCTTGTCCACGAAGGGCATCAGGTGGATGGTGGTCCCCCGTGTGCGCATGATGAAGCCGGAGATCGCCATAAGCAGTCCCACGACCACATAGACGATTCCCTCCACGTGGCTGGATTCCATCCAGGTGGTGAGTGCGAAGTAGGCCAGGGTGGAGAAGACCGCCCTTTGGATGGTGAAGCCGAGCGAGAAAAAGAGCCCGGCCCTCATTCCGCCGCGTGTGGAGTAGCTGCCCACCGCGTAGGAGAAGGTGATCGGCCAGGTGTGCTCGTCGGGAGTCACGCCGTGGATCATGCCCAGGAGCAGCGCTATTCCGAGCAGGGGCAGGGTGCCGGCCGCCGAGGTCACGTGGAGAAAGGCGAGCAGGTTCATCGCCGCGCCTCCTGGCAGGCTTCGCAGATTCCGAAGATCTCGACTCGATGCGAAGTTGACTTGAACCCGCCCACGGCCGCGCCCTCGAGCGAGCATGCCGCGAACTCCTCCACCCTCTTGCACTCGGTGCAGACCAGATGATGGTGGTGGGTGGGTCGGCAAAGGCTGTAGCGAAGCTCACCGTCGAGCAGGATCACCTGGCAGTAGCCGATGCGGGTGAGAGTCTCCAGGATCCGGTAGGCGGTGGTCAGCCCCACCTGCGCCCGCGTGCGGGCCGCTTCGTACAGCTCCTGGGGGGTGACCGCGCGGTGGGAATCGTAAAGCGTCTCCACCAGGGCTTCCCGCTCGGGCGTGAAGCGTTGTCCCGCCTGGTGCAGGCGGGATCGGATCTCGTCCTTGATCCCCTCGTGCCTCTCGGTCGTCGTGGTGCTCATCATCGGCTCTCTATAGAAAATGATTTTCAATAAAGCTTAGCGCCATGGCGGTGGCCTTTATTCCTTTGGCGCTCGGAATCTTTGTCTGTACCGGAGCGGCCGGGCTTGCTAGCGTCGGTGGCGGCAAGGAGGAAGAGATGGAGCATCCGGGGCACGGCCCAGGGGCCGAGGCGATACGGGACTACTACTTCGGCGGATCCGGCGCGGAGTCGACGCTTTCGTGGAATCGGCGCGACTGGGACGCCATCGAGCTGGTTCCCAGGGTGTTGCGCAATGTGGCGCGCCTGGATCCTGCGGTCGACCTGGCCGGGAGGCGGATACCGCTCCCGCTGGTGGTCGCGCCCATGGCGTACACCTCACTGCTGCATCCCCGGGCGGAGGCGGTGATCGCCGAGGTGGCCGCCCGCCACGGCCTCTCCTACTGCCTCTCCACCCGCTCAGCGGTACCGCTGGAGGAGGTGGCCGACGCCTTTCGGCGAGGCCTGAAGGGATGGAGCGCCTCCGGCCCGCAGCCCGCGCTCGCCTTCCAGCTCTATGTGATGAGGGACCACCGCTTCTCCGATTCCCTGGTACGCCGCGCGGCCAAGAGCGGTTACGAGGCCATCTACGTGACCGTGGACGCCCCTTACATCGGTATCCGCATGCGCGACCGGGAGAACTCTTTCGCAGTGCCCGAGGAGTTCCTCTCCGCCAACATCGCCCAGGAGCTCGAAGGCTGGGTGGTGGAGGAGAGCGAGACCCGGTTCGGCGCCGGGGTTTCCTCCGCGCGCTTCAGCGGCCTGGCGCCTGATCCAGGCGTCGACTGGTCGGGCCTCGGTGAGATCATCGAACTGGCGGGCGGGATGCAGGTGTTCCTGAAGGGGGTTCTC
>JAKAEN010000155.1 GCA_021818355.1 Actinomycetes bacterium
GATCATCAGACCACCGCTACGAATGCGCCGACGACCACGGATCATCAGACCACCACTACGAATGCGCCGACGACCACGGGTAGCAACAACCAGGCCAGCAACGGCAGCACCACGACGTCGAGCGTGGCGACCACTGCCGGTAGCAACATCCAGGCGAGTGGCGGATCCACCACCTCTCAGACCACGGGCATCACCGTTCCGTCGACGAAGACCGGCGCACCTTGGAACTCGCACGGGTGGATGCTCACCCTCGCGGCGATCGCGATGACGGGCGCGGTCCTCGTCTTCCCGTGGAAGCGCCGCCGCTCCGCCTAACGGGCGGCGCTCCCCTGACGGATCTCAGATGACGTTGCCGGCCGGCCGTTGGCCCGGCCGGCAGTTCTTTTCAAGCCAAATGCACGAGAAGCAGCAGCTGACACCGTCCGCGCTTGACAAGAAACCGCCCGGCCCGCCCGGGATGGGACGCTTCCGCGACGACCCTCACTCCCAGGGGTGCCGAGCACCGGCCGAACAGGCCGCCAAGCACCGGCACCTTACATTCAACGGGATCAGCCATAGGATTTCTATCGATGCAGAGCGCGAGGGCAAGCCAAGGACGGACGGAGATGCACCGCCTGGCGGGTCTCGCGCCTTGGTTCCTTGCGGGCCTCGCATTCGCCTTTGTGATGGCAAGCCGCGACAACCAGGCGGACTTCCTTGTCTTCTACAAGGCGGCGAGCGCACTCACGCACGGGCACAATCCGTATCCCCAACTTGGTAGCCCGCAGGTCTACGACGGCTCCTCCTATGTCTATCCGGCATGGGTCGCGGCACTCCTGGCACCTCTCACCCTGCTCACTCCATTTGCCGCGGCCAAAGTTTGGGTGGCACTGTCCTTTGGCGCCTACGCCGCGTCGTTCCGCTTCATGGGAATGGGCTCCGGCCCGGCGCTCTTCTTGGCCGGCCTTGCCACACCAGTGATCATCAGCATGCAGATGGGCACGCTCACCCCCTTCCTGGTGCTTGGAGTCGCCGTGGCCTGGAACTGGCGCGACTCACCGGTGGTTGGCGCGGCCGCAGTCGCATTGGCCGGAACGTCCAAGCTCTACCTCCTGGCGCTGCTCGTCTTCTTCGCGACCACACGCCGCTACAAGGCATTCCTGCTCGCCCTGGCCTTCTCGGCGGCCCTTCTTGGGGGTGGATTCCTGATCGGGCCGATTGGCGCCGGTGGCTACATCCGGCTGCTCCTATCGCTCTCCAAACACGAGTCGGTGCAGGGGTGGTCCTCGAGCGCCATCCTGGCGCCTCTAATAGGCGTTGGGGCAGCCCGCCTGGTTCCTCAGTTCGCCGCCGTCGCCGCCGCGCTCGGCATGCTGGCCTTCCGACTACGGTACCCCTCCGACCAGCGCTCCTTCGCTGGCGCTGTCGCCATCTCGCTGCTGGCCACGCCTATCCTTTGGAGCAGTTACCTCCCGCTGCTGCTTCCCATCCTCTTTGTGGCCGACGCGCCGGTGTGGGCGCTCGGAGCCGCCGCGGCCCTCTCGTGGATACTCACCACTCCCGACCGCGCAGGCGCCGCCCTCGACGCCGTTTCCGTCACACTGTTGGCCGCCCTGGCGGCTTTTGCCCTGCTTGGCCCCTTTTCCTCCGCGCGTAGAGTGACCCTGCGCGCCTCGATACGAGTCCTCGCCGCTCGCCTTCGCAGCGCTGCTGTGCCTTCGCAGCGAGCCTGGGCCTGGATCGCGATCCTTGCCGCCGCCGAGGCCGCAGTCGCGGCGATCCATCCAGCCTTGCTGCCCGCCATTGCCGCCCAGGACCTGGTGCTCGCCTCGCTTGCCTATGCGCTGGCGCCCTCCGCGGCAACTCCCGCGGACTTGGAGGTGCTGGATCCGGCCCGGAATCGCCCCTCCGCATAGCCGGGGATATTCGGCGCCCATTCCCCGGGTCGGACTTCACCACGGGAGTAGCCTTTTGACGCCGGCGCGGCTTTCCGCAGCCGGGAAGGGGGTGCATCATGAGTGGAGTCCGCCTACTGGTGGGCACGCGCAAGGGGGCGTTCGTCCTCAGTTCCGATGGCAGGCGCCGCGACTGGCGGGTGGAGGGGCCGCTCTTCGCCGGCTGGGAGGTCTTTCACGCCAAAGGCTCGCCCGCGGAGCCGAACCGCATCTTCGCCTCGCTCTCCAAGGGGTGGTTCGGCCAGGTGATCCAGCGCTCCGACGACGGCGGAAGGAGCTGGGAGCCGATCGGCAACGACTTCGCCTACGGTGCCGGGCCGGGAAACCACCTTTGGTACGACGGGAGCGAAAGGCCTTTCGAGTTCACCAGGATCTGGCAGTTCCATCCGTCCCGCGAGGACCCGGACGTGGTTCTGGCCGGAGCGGAAGACGCTGCGATATTCCGCTCAGAAGACGGCGGCAGGAACTGGTCGGAGCTGACCTCGCTTCGCGCGAGCACGGGCAGCGGATGGCAGCCGGGCGCAGGCGGCCTTTGCCTCCACACCATCGTCTCCAACCCATCCGACCCCGCCCAGCTGCGCATTGCCATCTCGGCGGCGGGAGTCTTCGGAAGCGAGGACGCAGGCCAGAGCTGGAAGCCCATGAATCGCGGGCTGCAATCGGAGTACATTCCCGATCCCGATGCGGAGATCGGCCACTGCGTGCATCGCATCGCCAGTCACCCCGAGCACCCCGAGGTGCTGTTCATGCAGAAGCACTGGGATGTGATGCGCTCCGACGACGGGGGCTCCAACTGGTACGAGATCAGCGGCAACCTGCCGAGCGACTTCGGCTTCGCCCTCGGGGTTCATGCGCACGAGCCCGAGACGGTCTTCGTGGTTCCGATAACCAGCGATTCCGAGCACTTCCCACCGGAAGGGCGCCTGCGGGTCTACCGCAGCCGCAGCGGCGGTAACGACTGGGAGCCGCTGACCCGCGGCCTTCCCCAGGAGAACTGCTACGTCAACGTCCTACGCAGCGCCATGTCCCTCGACGACCTTGATCCCTGCGGCGTCTACTTCGGCACGACGGCGGGCCAGGTTTACGCCTCGGCGGACGACGGCGACAGCTGGACGGAGTTAGTCCGAGACCTTCCCGCGGTGTTGTCGGTCGAGGTCCAGACGCTGCCGTGATCCGGGTGAGGCTGCCCGAGCAGCTGCGAACCTTGGCCGGGGTGGGCAAGGAGGTTTGGGTTGAGGTGGAGGGCGAGGTGACGCTGGGCGGTGTCATCGACGCCATCGAATCGAGCTACCCCATGCTGCGTGGAACCATTCGCAACCCCGCCACGGGCCGCCGCAGGCCGTTCATCCGCTTCTTCATAGCCGAAGAGGACTACTCCAACCTCGGCCCCGAGGAACCGCTCCCGGCAACCCTCTCGGGCGGCCGGGAGGTGCTGATGGTGGTCGGGGCGATCGCCGGCGGCTAGAGGCCTCAGCAGATCCGAGGTAGCGGGTCGCCGGTCAGCATATCTATCACCCGGCTGGCGCCGTACGGGCTGGCGCAGAGCACGATTCCCGATTCGGCCTGCTCTATCGTTCCCACCAGCGCCGCCTCCTCGCCACCGGGCATGGAGCGAAGCAGCTTCTCGGCCTCCTGCGCCACCGCCTCGGAGACGATAGCCACGAACTGGCCCTCGTTGGCGATATGGAAGGGGTCGATGCCGAGTATCTCGCAGGCTCCCCGCACCGGCGCGTGAACCACGATCTTGGACTCCTCAAGAGCAACCTTCACCCGGGCCTCCTGGGCGAACTCGTTCAGGGTCGTGGCCAGGCCGCCACGGGTGGGGTCGCGCATCCACTTGACCTCCGGACCGAAGGCGTCGAGAAGGGCCTTGACATAGGGCCAGACCGAGCGGGTGTCGGAGCGCAAGGTGTCCGAGGCCAGGTCCAGCTCGCCCCGCTCCAGCATCACCGTAATGCCGTGGTCGCCGACAGCTCCGGATAGGAGCACCTTGTCACCCGGCTCTGCCCTGGCAACTCCAAGCTCCGCCGCCGGATGCAGCCTGCCGATGCCGGTGGTGGTCATGAAGATCCCATCCGCCTTGCCGTGCTCCACCACCTTCGTGTCGCCGGCCACGATCTCCACACCGGCCGCCCTCGCGGCGCGCGCCACTGCCTCCACCTCGCTCTGCAGCTCGGAGGCGGCCAGCCCGGCCTCGAGGATCATCGCCAAAGTGATCACCAGTGGCTCAGCACCCGAGACGGCCAGATCGTTGACCGTGCCGTTGACGGCCAACTCGCCTAGGGATCCGCCCGGGAACGAAAGCGGGTGCACGACGAAGGAGTCCGTGGTCACCAGCACCTCGGTCCTGCCCACCTGGACGGTTGCCGCATCCTCCAGCCGGTTGAGTTCACCGGTGCCGAGCAATGGGACCAGCAGCCCCTCCACCAGGCGGCGGCTGGCCTTGCCTCCCGCGCCATGGGAGAGCATCACCTGGGGATCGAGGAACTTCACTTGTGCGGACACTGGGTCAGCCTCCCATCACGCCTAGTGCCCGGTGCACGTAGGTGTAGTAAGCCGAGCAGGCGCCCTCGGAAGAGACCATGAGGGCACCTACCGGGTTCTCCGGCGTGCATTGAGTGGCCATGAGCGGACACTCCTCGGGGCGCTTGGCGCCAACCAGCACCTCGCCGCAGATGGCGCCGGCCGGCTCCGGGCTGCGGATCTGGGCGATCGAGAAGCGAGACTCGGCGTCGAAGTCCGCGTACTTGGCGCGAATCCTCAGCGCCGACTCGGAGATGAAGCCGAGGCCGCGCCACTCGAAGCTCTCCCGCTCCTCGAAGACGTCGGCCATCGCCGCGAGCGCCGCCGCATTGCCTTCACGCTTTACCGCCCGGATGTACTGGTTCTCCACCGCGGGCCTTCCGCTCTTGACCATCTCCACCAGCATGAGGATCGACTCCATCAGGTCGACGGGCTCGAACCCGGACACCACCACCGGCTTGGAGTATTCATCGGCCACGAAGTCATAAGCCTTGGTTCCGACTATCGCCGATACGTGTCCTGGGCCGATGAAGCCGTCGAGATCCAGGTCCGTAGTCTCAAGGATCGAGCGGATCGGCGGGCCGATGGTCACGTGGTTGCAGAAGACCGAGAAGTTTCGCACCCCAAGCTGTGCGGCGCGCAGAATGGTCAGCGCGGTGGAGGGAGCGGTTGTCTCGAAGCCTATGGCGAAGAAGACCACCTGCTTGGACGGGTTGTCGACAGCCAGCTTCAGCGCATCCAGCGGCGAGTAGACCATGCGCACGTCTTTGCCCTGGGCCTTCACCTCCAGCGGCGACGCCTTTGAGCCGGGAACCCTCATCACATCGCCGAAGGCGGTGAGGATGACGTCGGGATCCTCGGTGAGGGTCAAGGCCTCGTCCACCTTGCCCACCGGGAGCACACAGACCGGACAGCCGGGGCCGTGTATCAGCTCGATGGAGTCCGGGAGCATCTCGGGCAGGCCGAAGCGGTAGATGGCGTGCGTGTGCCCGCCGCAGATCTCCATGAACCTGAAGCGGCGGTCCCCCACCGAGGCGCGCACCGCCTTGGACAGCGCCAAAATCCGCTCGGGATCCCTGAACTCGTCGACCATCTTCATGGGTCAAGCCCTCCCTCCAAGCCGGAGAACGCCTCCAGCTCCTCCCTGTAGACAGGGCCATCGCGGTCCTGCAACTCAAGCCGTCTGCGCGCCGCCGCCTCGTCGAGCTTGGCGATGGCGAAGCCGACATGCACCAGCAGCCAATCCCCGCGCCAGATCTCCTCGTCGGCAAGCATTCCCAAGTGGACCTGGCGCCTGATCTCGGCCACCTCCACCTCCGCGAAGCCCTCCTCCGCAAAGTCGAGTCCTATCACCTGGGCGGGGATTCCAAGACACATGCGCCTCAGCCCCTTCCCCGGGCAGCCATGGCGCCTACCGCGATCTGGCCCAGCGAAATGTTCTCGTCGTTGCACGAGAGCGTGGAGTTCATCCAAACCCCGAGCCCGGATTCGGTGAGCAAGCGCTCCACCTCGCCGGTGAGCAACCGGTTCTGGAACACCCCACCCGAGAGCACCACTGCCCCGATGCCTTCCGCTCGGGCCAGCGACGCGGCAAGCCCGGCGACGGCTCCGGCAAAGCCGGCATGGAAGCGCGCCGCGATCTGGCCCGGGGACGAGCCGGCCAGGCGATCCTCGATGGCCGCGGCCAGGACGCCCTGGTAGCCAAGCGTGCCCGCAGCACCGGTGGAGAAGGCGTACGCTTGCGAGGCGGCACCCGCGCCGGCGGCACGGGCAAGGGACTCGAGCCACATGGCCGCCTGACCCTCGTAGGTCATGGTGCGGTTGAAGCCGCAGATGGCGGCCACCGCATCGAAAAGCCTTCCCGCGGAGGTGGTGGCAACGGCTCCGAGCGGCCGGCGGCGAAGGCCCGACAGCGCCCTGAAGTCCGCCTCCTCGAGCCCGAAGGCCGGCTCCCCGAGCGCCTTCCACAACTCGTCGTCGGCCACGAAGCCGGCGAGGGCCTGCATGGGCCTGCGCACCGCGGCCTCGCCTCCGAGCAGCTGGGCGCGCTCCAGCCAGGAGCGGCGAACCAGCCCGTGGCGCAGCGAGCCCACGAAGAACTCCCCGCCCCAGATGGTGCCGTCATCCCCGTAGCCCGTACCGTCGAGGGCGACTCCAACCACCCGCGACTCCCACATCCCGCGCTCGGCGAGCACCGAGGCGATGTGGGCCCGGTGGTGCTGGACCAATATGGGCTCGGGCGCGGTGAACTCCAGGGCGTAGGTCTCGGCAAGGGTGCGTGAGAAATACCGGGGATGGGAATCCGCGCACAACACCAGGGACGAGGGTTCGATCGAATACATGCGCAACAGGTCCAGCACGGTCTCGCGATGTGCCTGCTGGACCTCGTGGTACTCCAGGTCCCCCAGGAATTGGGAGACCAGCGCCCGTCCGGAGACGCCCAGCGCGACGCTGCCCTTCAGGTCCGCTCCGCAGCCGAGAATCGGTTCGTCGGAGGGAAGCTCGGCGCAGAAGGAGGGGGCCATCCCCCTGGAGCGTCGCATCACCGGCGCGGAGCCACCCAGGGAGAAGAGGGAATCGTCCAGGCGGCGGGCGATCGGCCTCTCCCCCGCCAGCACGGCCTCGGCCATTCCACCGAAGCGTCCAAGCGCC
>JAKAEN010000002.1 GCA_021818355.1 Actinomycetes bacterium
GGTGGTCGTGGACGGATGCGTAGTCGTCGTGGACGGCTCGGTCGTGGTGGTCGTGGACGGATGCGTAGTCGTCGTGGACGGCTCGGTCGTGGTGGTCGTGGAAATCAATCCCGTAGCGGGCGCCTCGGAAAGAACGAAGTTCACGTTGGAGCCGGTGACATCCGAAGGCAGGAAGACCACTGCGGAGCTAGGCACGATTGGGTTTCCATCCGAATCGGCATTCTGAGTGGTCAACGGCACGAAGAAATGCCAGGTGCCGTTCTTGCTGCCGCATGGCTCACCCCCCGCCACGTCCGTGTGGCAAAGTCCGCTGTTGTCGGGCGGGATTACCCACGGCGGCTGGGTGAGGCAATAAGAGCCCCAGCACACCTCCAGTGCCGACGGCACCACATTGTCGGGCACGCTGTTCAACACGAAATGCCAGTAGCTTGTGCTACCCGATCCCGCCTCGGACAGCGAGGCGGCATTCACGCTGCACGTGGTGAGCCCGGTGTTCGCGTCGAAGGTGCACACGGTTTGTCCTGTTGTGCCACCCCCGGCCGCTGCGGCGGCGGCGCTTGCAAAGGTGAATGCCGAAGCTAACGCGAGCAACGCGGATGAAACGATGCGACCTGTGCGACCGATCCTCATTGCGACCCTTCTTCGGAGCCAATCCTCATGATTTCGGCGGCTGCCGTTCAGAGGGCTCCGGGCGAAGTGACCCGCTTCACCACGGTGCGTGGCTCACACTTGAAGGGATAGCGCGGCGTTCATTCGGCAACAAGAGGCCGAATGAATACTTAACCGTTTCATTACCCAGCTCTTCGTCATCGGAAGTTTTCCGCAAAGGGTGCGCTTCCGCTGGATCCATTGCTCCCCGGAAGGGCGTGCTCTCGCCACTATTCGTGAGAGCGTGGCTGCAAAGAAGAGCGAAGCGCGCAAGCTTCGCACATCCAAGGCTTCCGAGCCGTAACCGGATCCAACCAGAGCTATCGCACGGCCGCCAGCGGGGCGGGCGTGCAGCGCCAAGCGAGAAGAGGGCGGCCCTTATACGTCGTCCTGGTCGGCCGCCCCCGGAAGCGGCCGCCTCCCCTGTCAGTCGGCCATGGTATCGAGAACCTCGTTGACGTCCTGTCTTGAGGTGCGCGGGTTGACGAAGCAGAAGCGCATCATCCGTTCGCCGCGATAGGTGGTCGGCTGAACGAAGGCGATCTGCTCGTCGAGCAGCTTCTCGCTCCAGGCCACGTAATCCGCGTCGGCCCATCCCTTCCGCCTGAAGACGACCACCGACAGCTCAGGCTCGATTGCCAGTTCGAGGTAGGGTCGTTGCCTGATCTGATCCGCGCAGTAACTCGTGATCTTCAGTGTCTCCGCAATGGCGTCCCGGTACGCATCCGTGCCATATGTCGCGAGCGAGAACCAGAAAGGGAGCCCACGGACGCGGCGCGAGAGGTGATACGCGAAACTGGCAGGGTTCCAATCCCTCTCCTTGTTCACGTCGTCGAGATACGCGGCCTCCTGGGTCATGGCCCGCTCGGCATCGGAGGGGTCGCGATAGATGATCGCCGCACAGTCGAAGGGCGCAAACAGCCACTTGTGGGGATCGATCACGAAGGAGTCGGCCCGCTCGATACCGTTGTAGAGCTCCCTTAGCTCGGGCTGGGTAAGTCCGGCGCCACCGTATGCTCCGTCCACATGCATCCAGAGGTCGTGCTCCGTGCAGAACTCCGCTACCCCCACGAGATTGTCCACGATCCCGGTGTTGGTCACCCCTGCGGTGGACGCAACGCCGAAGACGCGTGCCCGATCCGCATCGCTCAGCTCGGCCCACTTCCGGCGCAACGCCTCACCGGTCAACTTACCCTTCTCGTCTCCGTCCACCAGGAATACTTCGATATCGGTTATCCGCGCAGCCGTGGCCACCGACGAGTGAGCGTCACGAGAGGTGAGCAGCGCCGGCCTTCCGCTGATGCGGCCGAGTCTGCGGTACTTCTCCCGGCCCGCTACCAACCCGGAGAGATTGCCGGCCGATCCTCCGGACACAAACGTTCCGCCGGCACCCTCGGGCATTCCGGCTAGCGACGATAGCCACGCGAGCGCCTCGTTTTCGAGGTAGATCGCGCCGGCGGCCTCGATCCAGGTCGACCCGCTGATGCAGGAGGCGGAGACGACGAGATCGAAAAGGGTCGCCGCCTTGGTGGGAGCCACCGGCACGAAAGCCCAGAAGCGGGGATGGTCGGTGCTCATAGTCGCCAAGGCGTAGCCGCTCGCGAAACGCTTCAGCGCCTCCTCGCCGCCTAGGCCTTTCTCGGTGATGTTAGGTCCGTAGAGGTCGTGCAGTTCCTGGGGTGTGGCCGGGCCGTCCAATGGGATGGGCTCCATCGCGATACGGTTGAGCGCATAGTCGATGATGCTGGTCGCAAGCTTCTTTTCTGCCTCATCGAATTCGTGCATTGTCGCATCATCCCCAGATCGTGAATGCGGCCCCAACCATGAGCGCCGCAGCCCGGGGACGATGCTAGTCCCGGCGGGAAAGCCCGAGCCGCCACCCGGAGCCCGGCGCACCAGCCCGGCGTTGGTCGCGGCGACAACATGTCGCCGTGGTCGTTTGAGTCCGACCAAAACGAGGCGCTGCGGAGCATTTCGAGTGCAGGGCGGCGGCGGGCCAGGAGCCGGGTTCCACGATGTGCTAGAGAAGAGGGATGCGACTCCACGAACACTCCGTGCGCAATCTCGTGAACGAACTGGAGACCAAGCGCGTCTCCGCTCGGGAGGTTGTGCTTCACTTCCTCGATCGCATAGACCGGCATAACACGGCTCTTGGAGCGGTCGTCGCCACGAACCCCGAGTTGAGCCTGCGCCTGGCCGCCGAGGTGGACGAGCGCCGGGCCCAAGGCCGCTACCTGCGTCCACTTGCCGGCGTTCCCTTCGCGGTCAAGGATCTCGAGGACTGCACCGGCTTCCCCACAACGATGGGCTCGGCGCTGCGACAAGGGTCACCTCCGGCGACTTCGGACTCCCTTCTCGTCGAAAGGCTGCGCCAACAAGGTGCCATCCCCATCGCGAAGACGAACACCCCGGAGTTCGGCTGGAAGGGAAGTACAGAGAACATGATCTTCCCCCCAACCCGCAATCCGTGGGACATGACTCGCACCTCCGGAGGCTCATCGGGTGGCACCGCCGCCGCGGTGGCGGCCGGCCTGGTCCCTTTCGGAACCGCTTCGGACGGAGGCGGATCCATGCGCATTCCCGCGGCCCTCTGTGGGATATTCGCGCTCAAGACCTCCACGGGCCGGGTTCCGGTGCGCGGGCCGGAGGCTCCGAACTGGTGGGACCTCGCCACTGCCGGCCCCATGGCCCGCTCGGTGGCCGACACGGCCTGGCTGTACGACTTCTGCCTAGGACCCCACATCGACGACCAGCGCTCCCTGCCCAAGCCGCAAAGTGACTGGGGCTTAGAGGTGCTCGAGGAGCACAGCAGGCCCAGGGTGGGGGTCACTTACGACTTCGGATACTGGAAGACCGACGGCCGGATCGTCGCGGGCATCAATCGCTGCGTGGTGGCACTCGAGGCCGAAGGGTTCGAAATCGTCGAAGTCCCAAAGCTCCTGGAAGCCGCCCCCACCATCACTTGGATGAAGCTCGCAGGGGCGTACCAGGCCAGAACTCTGGGACCGCTGCTCGGCACGCCTGAATTCGAGAAACTGGATCCCGGTCTTCAGGAGATGGTGCAGAAGTACGCCGGGATGAGCGCGCGCGACTTCATCACCGCACTCGACGACGCCTGGCGCATCTCGGCTCGCTTCTTCGCAGGGTTGGAGGACGTGGACCTCCTGATCGCCCCGGTCACCGCAGGCCTCGCGCCGAAAATCGGAGAGCGGGGCAGGATCGATGGCGAGGAAACCATCGACTGGATCAGCTATACCACTCTCGCCAACATGACCAGAACCCCGGCGGCCTCCGTGCGCGTCGGGTTCTCGGATGGCGGCTTGCCGCTGGCCGTCCAGGTGATGGGCAAGAGGTTCTCCGAGATCGAGGTGCTGCGCCTGGCCCGGTTCATCGAAGCCGCCTTCGGTGTCGCCATGCCGCCGGCGTTCGCCGACTGACGTGCCAATGCTGGTCCGCGCGGACAGGGGAGAAGGCGGCTCCTATTATTGGTGCTCGTAGGATTCGCCTCCTGGCATCAGGAAAGCGGGGAGCGACCCGGGGAACGAGAGCGTGTCAATGGCTCCGGAATTGCCGGCTGGCGACTCTAAAGAACAAGCGCTGATAGAGCTGGAGATGACTCTGGCTCGAATGGGCCGCGTGCTCAGGCGCATTCGCATTCCGAGCAAATACCTCAATCGCGACATCGACATCAACTCCTTCTGGCAGCTGGCGCCGCTGCGCGCAAAGAAGGCTCTGCGTCCGACCGAAATCGCCGCGCAACTTGGACTCGACAACTCGACGGTCTCCCGCCAGCTGCAAAAGCTCGAGGCCCAAGGCCTGGTGGAGCGCGCTGTCGATCCCAGCGACGCGCGTGCCCAGCTCATAAAGCTGACCGCGGATGGCGAGCAGATCCTCTCCCTGGTCGCCTCGGCTCGCCGCGAGATGATCGCCGGGGTAATCTCGAACTGGAAGGACGAGGACGTGGACGCTTTGCTCCACTACCTCACAAGGCTCACCGAGGGCATGGAGACTGAGCTCTAGGGCGCGGGGCACCGGCCAGGAGGGCGGGTGTCCGCCGCGGGCCTCGGTGGGCGAGCTTGCGCCCGCGAGGACGCAATGCAGGTCGGGTGATGTGGATGACGGATTATCCGCAAGCGGGGAAAGGCCCCTCGACCAGCGGGGCGTTGACCATTGGCGACCGCCTTGCACTGGTTCGGCCAAAAGCCAGGCGCCTCTCGTTGATGCGTGGACGTTCGGCAAACGAAGGGCTTACCGCCTTCATTCTCGCCGGCGGCGGGAATCGGGGTGCGGTGCAGGTGGGCATGCTCTCCGCCCTGGCGGAGCGCGACATCCAAGCGGACTTCATTTTGGGTACCTCGGTAGGGGCCCTCAACGGAGTGAGCTTCGCGATCGACCCGTCGTTGGCCTCGCTTGCTCGCCTCACGGAGTTGTGGATCTCGACCTCGCGCGACGCGCTTTTCCCGCCGGCGCGCTTCGGCACCACCTGGCGATACGCCCAGAAGCGTCCATACGTTTACCCCAACACGGCCATCGAAAAGTTCATCCGGGAAAACGTTTCGATCGTAGACCTCTCCGAGACCGCGCTTCCCATGGAGATGGTGGCCACCAACGCCGCGACCGGCGAGCCATTGCGCATCTCCACCGGCGATCCGGTGAAGGCGTTGCTCGCCACTTCGGCCCTTCCGGGTGCGCTTCCCCAAATCGAGATGGACGGCAACTACTACATCGACGGTGGGATCAGCGACGACATACCGCTGCTACGAGCCGCGTCGCTCGGGGCGACTACCGTTTACGTGCTCCTATGCGGAGCCATGGACCGGCTAGGACACAACCGCAGCCGTCCGATCGAGGCCATCCTCGAATCCTTCGCGCTTGCCAAGCTCGCCCGGCTCAGGGCCGACATAGCGGCGCTGGAGGGCCGGGTGAAGGTGGTCGTCCTGGAGAGCCGTGCGGCGCAATCAGTGGCCTGGCTCGACTTTTCGCGCTCCGAATACCTCGTCGAAGAGGGTTTCAGGGAGACGGCCAAGGTACTGGCGGCCATGCCCGCCAGTACGCCGGTCAAGGCAACCCGTATCTGGGCCGTTCCCAGCACGGCCCCCGCACTACCCCTGGCCAGCCCGAACTAGACCGCTCAGGCTGAGTGCCTGTCGAGGATCTCCGTCACAGCCTCCATCGCCTCCGCATCCAAGACGTGCGCCCCTGCAGCGACGTTGGCGCGTATCTGCGCAGCCGACGTCGCCCCGGCTATGACCGAAGAGACGTTCGGATTGCCGAGAAGCCACGCGAACGCGAGGTCGGTGAGGCCGAGCCCGTGGGCCTTGGCAAAGGACTCCAGCTCCTCGATCAGGTCGAAGTTGGCGGATTCCACTTCCGCCGGCCGTGCGGCAAGGCGGGTTCCGGCCGGAGGGGCCTCGCCCCGGCGGAACTTGCCGGTGAGAAGGCCGGCAGCCAGTGGGTAAAAGGGAAGGATGCCGACGCCAAAGTGCTCGGCGGCGGGGATCACCTCCACCTCGATTTCGCGGCGGAGCAGCGAATAGAGATTCTGAGCGGAGATGAAGCGCTCGCGCCCCTGGGCGCGTGAGATCATCTCGGCTTCCGCAAGCTGCCAGCCGGCGAAGTTGGAGGAGCCGATGTAGCGGACCTTGCCTTCCTTGACCAGCTCGTCCAAGGCGGCAAGCGTCTCCTCGATAGGGGTGTTGGGGTCGGGCTCGTGCATCTGGTAGAGATCGATGTGATCGGTCTGCAGGCGCCGGAGCGAACCCTCCACCGCCTTGCGCACGTAGCGCCTGGAGCCGCGGGCCACATCACCGGTCTGCATATTCATGCCGAACTTTGTGGCCAGCACGATCTCGTCCCGCCGTCCACGCAACACTTGGCCCATCAGGGTCTCGGAGCCGCCGAAGTTCCCGTAGATGTCGGCCGTGTCGAAGAGCGTGATGCCGGCATCCAGCGCGGCGTGGATCACCTCGCGGGTCCGATCGAGGTCCAAACGGCCGCCGAAGTTGTTGCATCCCAATCCGACCTCGGAGACCGTGAGGCCGCTTCTTCCAAGCTGTCGTGTCTTCATCTCTCCATTCTTATTGAACGGAGCGGCTTACGAGCACGGCGACTCGGCGGCGCCTCTACTGGGGCAGCGGGAGCTCCGGGTTCTCGCGGTGGAAGGCCAAGGCGATTTCCCTCGAGAGTTGCAGGAGGGGCACGCCGAGTTCGGCTGACGCAGTGGCCAAGTCGTCGAACTCAATTTTGGAGGAGTAGGGTCCCACCTTGACCCGGTAGGCACGCCCCGCGTGCTGCACCTCGACGATCCTGCGCAAGCCCGCGCTGCGGACGAAGGTCGAGAGCCGAACCCCCAACGAACCGGTTGCCCGCATCATTTCCTCTGCCAGAAGGTCACCCATCTCGTTCCGGCAGATGGCCGAGAGCACGAGCGCCGGGCGTCCCTTCTTCCCGGTAACCGGAGCGACCCAGGCATCCAGCGCGCCTCCCTGAAGCAGCGCCTCCACAGCGGCGGCGACGGCCTCGCCACCGCGATCGTCGAGGTTGGTCTCAAGCAGCGTAAGAACCCCTGCTTCCGGTGGCGGGGTAGGCGCAGTCTCAACCAACGAGGCGTACAGGACGTTGGGCCGATCTTCGAGTTCGAGGTTGCCGGCGCCCTTTCCCGTGGAGAGCAGCCTGTATGCGGCCAGCTCGGCGAGAGGCCGAGCGGAGGCGGCAAGCAGGGCCGCGCCGGTAGGCGTGGTCAATTCGCGCTCGCGCACCGTCGAGGTCAGGTCGAATCCCACCAGATGGGTCATGGTGGCGGGTGCGGGAACCGGAAGAATGCCGTGCTCCGTCCTCACCACTCCCGTGCCCGTCTCGACGCGGGAAACATAGACCGCGGCTGCGCCCAGGTGCTCAAGACCCATGGCAAAGCCGACGATGTCGGCGATGGTGTCCCAGGCTCCAATTTCGTGGAGATGGACTTCATCGATGCCAACGCCGTGCAGCTGGGCTTCCACCTCGGCAAGGCGTGCCAAGACGTCAAGGGCAAGCGCTTGAGCGGCCGCATCCAGGCCGGTGCGCAAGATGATCTCCCTGACCTCGCCGTAGCGCCGTGGAGGCTGCGGGCCGGTGGCCTCGACCTTGACGGACAGGGCTGCCAGGGCCCCGCTGGTGCGCCGTGTCGAGGAAACCACCACCCCCTCCAGGCCCGCGGTCGCAAGTGCGCCGTTCAGGCGTTCGAGCGGGAAACCCAGATCCGCCAGCGCCGCGAGCGCCATGTCGCCCGAGATGCCACTAGGGCAGTGGAGGACGAGCGCTTTCAAGCATCGTCTCCGCTCTTCTCGGCCTTTCCGGCCACGATCCGCACCGCGGCGCACGCCGCTCCGAAACCGTTGTCAATGCCGACCACCGCCACGCCGGGAGCACAGGATGCGAGCATGGACATCATCGCCGTCGCACCCGCAGCCGAGGCTCCGTAGCCCACCGAAGTCGGCACCGCAATCACCGGGTTCTGCACCAGCCCACCCAGCACCGACGGAAGCGCCCCCTCCATTCCGGCGGCCACGATGAGGACGTCGAAGGCGCGGAGCTCCCCGATCTTGCCCAGCAGGCGGTGCAGGCCCGCCACGCCGATGTCGGCTATGCGCTGGCAGGAAATACCGCATGCACGCAGGGTGGCGATCGCCTCCTCGGCCACCGGGATGTCGGTGGTGCCGGCCGTTATTACGCCGACCATTCCGGCGCGCCTGGGGGCAGATCGAAGCACGACCGAGGCAAGCGCGTCGGGAAAGGCGACGGGGTCGGGATGGACCCAAGACTCAGGAAAGGCCTCCAAAAGCTCGGCGACCTGAGCACGGCCGGCCCTGGTGACAAGAACCGGGCCGGGATCGGACTCCAGCATCTCCTCCGCCAGGGTCACTACCTGGGAGGGCGACTTGCCGGGCGCAAAGATCGCCTCGGGAATGCCGATCCGGTTGTAGCGAAGGTGATCAAGCTCGGCGAATGCGTCCAATTTCTTCCCCATCCCAGGAGCGGCCAAAGGCGGGCTCCCCGGAGCCAGGCTATTTCCGCGTGGGGCGGATTTGGCCGAGCGGCGCGCCCAGCGGCAAGCACACTATCGTCGAATCCATTATGACCGCCTTCATCTCCAAGAGAGTCGCCTACCTCGGGCCGAGGGGCACCTTCACCGAGGAGGCGCTGCTCTCCCAGCCCGATCTGGCCTCCGGCGAGCTGGTGGAGATGGGGTCCATCGACGCCGTTCTGGAAGCCGTCGACAATGGGCAAGCCGACCTGGGCTTCGTCCCCATCGAGAACTCCATCGAAGGAACCGTGCCGGCGACGATAGATTCCCTGGTCTTCGACCACGACCTTTACATAGAGCGCGAGGTCGTGCACGACATACATCTTCATCTGCTGGGGCTGCCGGGAACTTCGATCGAGTCGATACGCGAGGTCCACTCGTATCCCCATGCCTTGGGGCAATGCCGCAAGTTTCTCGTCGCGGAGCTTCCCGCCGCCTCCGTACACGCCGCGAGCTCGACCGCCGAGGCCGCGCGCCTGGTCTCCGAAAGCGGTGATGCGTCCTTGGCCGCCATCGCGCCAAGCGCATCGCGGGACATCTACGGTCTGGTCACCCTTCGTGCCGACATCGAGGACCATGGCGGCAACCAGACCCGCTTTCTCCTGGTGGGCAAGGGAGTGGTTCCCTCTCCTACCGGCAACGACAAGACGTCGGTGGTGTGTTTCCAGGTGAAGGACCAGCCGGGTTCGCTCTTCAGCATCCTGGCGGAGTTCTACGCTCGGAACATCAACCTCACCAAGCTTGAATCAAGGCCGAGCAAGAGGGAGCTGGGCCAGTATTGCTTCGTCATAGAGTTCAATGGCCATGTCGCCGATCACGACGTCGCCGACGCTCTGGTGGGGCTGAAGGGCAAGCTGGCCGACCTCAAGTTCCTCGGCTCCTTCCCCAACGTCCGAGAGGCGCCAGCCCCCAGGAGTCGCGCGGTCCCGGCCCAGGACGCGGCGTGGGGGTGGCTCGACGCCATTAGAAGTCAGATCGCCGACCCACAGGAGTAGAGTGTCTCTCCGGAGGGATGGCAGAGCGGACAAATGCGAAGCACTTGAAATGCTTTGAGCCAAAAGCTCCGTGGGTTCGAATCCCACTCCCTCCGCCAAACCTGTTTAATTCCGGCCCGGGCTCCGGCCGCGAGGCTTGGCGTCCCGCGGGTCAATCCTGAAAGCAGACGGAGGCCCGCCCACCGCCGGGCAGAGGCAGCAGCTCGGCTTCGGCCACCACCGCGTCACGCGCGGGGCCGGTGAGCGGGATCCACGGTTCCACGCCCAGGCTGGTGCCGGAGCGCCGCCAGGTACCCACCAATTCGCCGTCCAGCAGCAGCGCCCCCGGCCAGACCCTCGCGGTCCAGAGCCTTGCCCGCCGGTTCGCGTCTTCCACGAGCAATTCCCTGTCGCGGCCCCATGCCAGGAAGTAAGCATCGCCACTCGGGAGAAGGCGCACCCCGATGGGACCGGTCGTTTCGACCCTGGCGGCCGCTTCGTCCTCCTCCAACATCCACGCCGCTCCGAGCGGCGTCTCCACGGGAATCAGCTCACCCGACAGTTCGCGGAAAGCGGCTGCGGCCCCCGCCCTTCCGATGCCCGACCAGCGGCCGAAGGACTCCGTGGTGGTGGGACCGAAGACGTGCAGATAACGGCGGGCCAGCTCCCTTCTCGCCTCGGCAACATCGGTGCTTGGCTGAGAGACGGTCCAGACCGCCGGACAACCGGCGCCTTCCCAGCGTATGAGAACGGTGCCCGTCGAGGCCGCGTAGCGAAGCGCGTTGGGATTTACGCCAAGTGCCTCGCCCGCCTCGTCATACGGCATTGAGGCGCCCCCCAGATGTTCGTGGAGCCGAGAAGCGAGCTCGAGGGCGCGAGCCCGTCCCTTGTCGTCGTGCGGCATCGCTCCAAGAGAAAACACTGCCAGGTCCTCGGTGACGACCGCATAGACGTTGTGGCGCGGACCCCAGAGCTGCACCAGACCCGGCTCCTCCCAGACATCGCGCGCGACCCCTTCCAGGCGAGCATGCATGGACAGCATGGCGGCCCTTGGCATCGAGTCCTGCAGTCCGGACCAGGCGGCCAAACGCAGCGAGTCCGGGGATTTGGGCAGGCGCCGGTCAAGCGCTCCGACGCGTCTCCGGTGGGACAATATCTGCTGCCTGGACAGCTTCAGCATCCTCATAGCAGCATCTCCTGATCGATCACCGACCCCGGCCGCGCCTCGAGAGCCCCCTGAAGTCGCGGCTCAGTCCCGTAGCCAGCTCAACTCGGGGCAATCACCCGTGACGTCGTGGATCTTAAGATCGGCGCCGGATAGCTCCACCACGGCGATCCATGCTCCCGGGGCGCCAACGGCTCCTTCGCGCTCCTCGAGCAGGTGCCTTATGACCGCACGCAGCTTCTTGGAGGTGCCTTCGATCGATGCGCGCACGCCGCGGGCCACCGCCCTGTCGGCCATGGCCAAGGCGATCGGGTAGTCGGCGGGCGAGGAGATGCGCAGATGGACCTGGGGGGCGCCGACAGCGCCATGCGCACCCTGCTCGTGGAGGTAGAGAGAGATGCGCTCGAATCCGAGCGAAAATCCGCATGCCGGCGCGGGACGTCCAAAGCGCCCCAGCATCTCGTCGTAACGGCCGCCGCCGCCGATTGAAAAGCCCAGCTCAGCGACGCCCAGCTCGTAGATCGGCCCGGTGTAGTAGCCCATGCCCCTGATCACCGTCGGATCGAAGACAAGCTTGGTCCCGCCCAGCGTGGCACACGCGGAGAGCGACGCGATGGCCACCATGTCGGCAACGACCGCCTCGTCGAGGCCGATCTCCGCAAAAAAGCCCATGGGTAGTTCCTCGGATGCGGAACTCTCCTCCAGGAAGCGGGCCAGGTTGCCGCTTGCCTTCTCCCCCAGTTCCAGCCGGGCCACCTCGGCCAGGACTCCCTGGGGTCCGATCTTGTCGAGCTTGTCCAACGCTATGAGGACGGCCGGACCCGCCTCCGACGGCACTCCCGCCCAATCCAGGACGGAATCCAGAAAGCGACGGTCATTGAAGCGCAGGACCGGATTCCTTACGCCCAATCTGGCTGCCGCCTCGACCGAGACGGTTATCAGCTCCATCTCAGCCAGGACGCTGGGCTCCCCCACTATGTCTATGTCGCATTGCATGAATTGCCGATACCGTCCGCGCTGGGGCCGCTCGGCTCTCCAGACCGGGCCGATCTGGATCGCGCGAAAGACGGGTGGCAGCTTGGGCTGGTTGTGGGCCCAATAGCGCGCGAGTGGTACCGTCAGATCGAAACGCAATCCGAGATCCGCGAGGGTGTTCTCATCGGCACCGGCAATCTCCAGCTTCACGCCCCTCTTCAAGACCTTGAAGATGAGCTTCTCGTTCTCGCCGCCGCCGGACCCGATGAGGCGATCCAGGTTTTCGAGCGCAGGCGTCTCTATGCGCTGAAAGCCCCGCGACGTGTACGTCTCCAGGATCACGCCGAGCATCCAGTCGCGCAGGGCGGCCTCGATCGGAAGATAGTCCTTCATGCCGCGGGCGGGCGACGTCTCCATCCGCTCCAAGCCAGGCGCTCCTTGTCAAGCCAATCCTGATGCCAGGCTATCGGAGGCGGACCCGGTGTTCGCCCTGCCCGCGGCGTGGCCTAGTAGCCCCCGTAGGACGACCCGCCGGACGACCCCGAGGAGGATGATGGCTTGACAGGAGTCCCTCCGGCCCCGAGAACGTACCAAAGACCTCCAAAGGAGTTGATGCCCTCTCCGGCAACGGCGCCAGCCGAGGTATCCCCGGCATAGGTGTACAGCGGGTGGCCGTCGTAGGTCAGCTGGGTGCTGCCGCCCCTTGTAATGGTGCCGATCATCGACGACTTGACCCCCGCCCCGGCCACCACGTGGCTGCCGTCCACCGGAGGCCAGAGGCCGGCGCAACTGCCGGTGCACTTTGAAGCGGTGGACGAATCGGCGGTGAACATATAGAGCGTCTGGCCGCTCGAGAGGGCAAGGACCGTGCCGTACTTGCTGGACTCGACGGTCAGCTTGGCTCCTGACCCGGTAGCGGCACCACCGGCGGAGCTGCTGGTCGAAGCTGACGCCCCGTACCCGCAAGCCGCGAGTCCGGCGGCGCTGGCGAGGAAGAATGCGGCCGTGCGAAAGCGTCGCGTGCCCATCGCACCCCCTTTACTGAACAAGGCGCTCTCGACTCGCGCCAGACCCCCACTCTTCTCCCGTGGGCGGGCTATGTGGCGTCGGGGCGGCAAATCCGGGGGGCCAACTAATTCTTCTTAAACATGATCGGATTAGTCGGGTTTTAATTCAAAGGGCCGTAGAATTCTCCCGGACTACGTTTCAAGGGGCTATCGATGGACACCAGGCAGACTCTCGGCGACAAGACCACCCGGCGTGGAACGGGCTTCTTCTCCTTCCCGGATCCGGTCGACGAGGTGGCGGCCAGGACCGTGGCCGCGGGCGTGGTGCTACAGGTGGTGCTGCTCTTAGCCACTCGAAACCGTCTGATCTTCGTGCCGCTGTGCTACGGCTTCCTCGTGCGGGTGATGGCCGGGCCCAAGATCTCTCCGCTCGGTCTGCTGGCGACCAGGATCGTGGCCCCGAGACTGGCCAGGCACGCCAAGCCCGTGCCCGGCAAGCCCAAGCGCTTTGCCCAGGGAATCGGCGCCGTAATGTCGCTTGCCGCCGCTGCGCTTTCACTGCTCCTCCCGTCTTTCCTTCCGGCGGCGGTGGTATTGGCGCTCCTGGGCGTGGCAGCGACGCTCGAGTCCGCCCTCGGGTTCTGCCTGGGATGCAAGATCTTCGCTTGGCTCTTCCGCCTGGGGTTGGTCGGCTACGACGACTGCCCGACCTGCGTCATCCAATAGCGGAGCGGCGCGGAGCGAGGTTTTCCGCACGGCGTAGGATGGGCTCATGTCCAGATCACCCGCGACTTCCAGTGCCCTGGCCTCGGCCCGGGGCGACGCTCCCTGCGACCTGCTCCTGACCGGCGGCAGGATATTCTCCACCGCCACCAGGGAATGGGTCAGGGCCGACCTGGCCATCAAAGATGGCAAGGTGGTCGGCTGGGGCGCCCGCGATGCCCGGGAGATAGTCGACGTGACGGACATGTATCTGGTGCCCGGCTTCATCGACGCCCACATGCACCTTGAATCCACCAAGCTCTGGGTGGACGAGTTCGTTCGCTCGGTGCTTCCTCTGGGCACCACCGCCGTCGTGGCGGATCCACACGAAATCGCCAACGTCTTCGGCGTGCCCGGGGTTCGCGCACTGGTGGAAGCTGCGGCAGGGCTCCCCTTCACCTTTTCCATCGTCGCCTCCTCCTGCGTCCCCGCCTCCCCCTTCGAATCGCCGGGAGCGGAACTCGGACCGAGCGCGGTCCGGTCGGTGATCGAGGATCTCGGAGCAATCGGTGTAGCCGAGGTGATGAACTATCCGGGGGTGATCGGAGGGGATCCGGAAGTCGCGGCCAAGATCGCCACCGCGGGCTGGAGGCGCGTAGACGGCCACGCTCCGGGCGTGACCGGTAGGCAACTCGACGCCTACCTGGCCGCCGGGGTCGAATCCGACCACGAGTGCACGACCTTTGAGGAGGCCCACGAAAAGCGTCGGAAGGGGATGTGGATCTTCATCCGCGAGGGCTCGGCGAGCCGCAATCTCCAGGACCTGATCAAGACGGTGCTGATCGGGGGCGTCGACCGGGTCGCTCTCTGCACCGACGACCGTGAGCCCTCCACGCTGCTCGGCAAAGGTCACATAAACGACTGCGTCCGCATGGCGGTCGCGGCGGGTGTGAGCGCCGAGGACGCCATCGTTCTGGCCACCTCCAACCCGGCACAGTACCACAACCTCTTCGACCTGGGCTCGCTGGGTCCCGGATATCAGGCCGACGTCCAGGTTCTCCGCAACCTGGTCGACTTCCGTCCCGAGCTGGTCTTCCAGCGCGGAGTGCTGGTGGCCAGGGATGGGCACCTGCTGGCCGACACGGTCCCCGACCGCCCGGCTCCGGACTGGATGCAAACCAGTATCCACCTCGAGAGGGGAATCCAGCCGTCCGAACTCGAAATCTCCTTCGATGCCGGAAGCACATACCGGGTCATCGAGGTTATCGAGCGCTCCCTTTCCACCCGGGACCTGCGGCTCCGGGGTTCGGAACTGGCGGGTTGCGCGCGCATCGCCGTGGCCGAGCGCCACCGCCGCACCGGCAGGATCGGATTGGGCCTGGTGAGAGGCTTCGGCCTCACTCGGGGAGCCATCGCGTCGACCGTTGCCCACGACGCCCACAACCTGATGCTGGTCGGTTCGATGGACGCGGACGGCCCGCGCGACATGGCGATCGCGGCCGAAGCCCTCGCCAAGGTGGGTGGCGGACAGGTCGCGGTGTTGGACGGCAGGGTCCTGGCAGTGGTTCCGCTCCCAGTGGGGGGCCTGATGTCCACCGCAGCGGCAGCAGAGGTTGCCGAGCAGCTGGAGGGCCTGGAACGAGCCGCGAGGGAGCAGCTTGGCATCGCCCATCCCGCCCCGTTCATGACGCTTTCGTTCCTCGGCCTCTCCGTAATACCCGAGCTGCGCATAACCGATCTGGGCCTGGTGGACGTGGTGCGTTTCGAGGTCACGTCACTGACCAGCTGAGGACTCTCACCTCGTCCACGCCCAAGCGGCAATGCTAAAGTCTGTTCTGTAAAGTTTGGAAGCAAACCGATCTCGGGTCGGTACCCGGACTCAAGGAGTGGCTATGGCGAATGCCGTAATCGTCGACGTGGTGCGCACCCCCGGCGGGAAGCGCAACGGGAAGCTCTCAGGTTGGCATCCGGTGGATATGGCCGCCGAGGTCCTATCCGCTTTGGTGACCCGGAACGACCTGGACCCGGCCCTGGTCGAAGACGTGATCATGGGCTGCGTTATGCAGGTGGGCGCGCAATCGGTGAACGTGGCGCGCAACGCCGTGCTCGCGGCCGGATTCCCCGAGTCGGTGTGCGCCACCACCATCGACCGTCAATGCGGCTCGTCGCAGCAGGCCGCGGCCTTCGCCGCACAGGCCGTCATGGCCGGGGTGCACGACGTCGTCATAGCAGCCGGAGTGGAGGCAATGACCCAGGTGCCGATGGGCTCCGCCGCCGCCAACGGCCCCGGGGTGCCTTTCGGCCCCCGCGTCGCCGACCGCTACCGGGAAGTAGGCGGACTGGTCAACCAGGGCATCTCCGCCGAGATGATCGCCGATCAGTGGAACCTCTCCCGCGAGGAGCTCGACCGCTATGGTCTGCGCAGTCAGCAGCTGGCCGCCAAGGCGCGGGACGAGGGCCGTTTCGAGCGTGAAATCCTTCCCATGGCCATCAAGGGGCCGGACGGAGCCGAGACCGGCGAGATCCTGAGCGCCGACGAAGGAATCCGCGAGACCTCCCTGGAGGCTCTGGCGAACCTGCGTCCGGCCTTCAAGGAGGGTGGCAAGGTTACGGCCGGCAACTCCTCGCAAATCACCGACGGCGCCTCGGCGGCGCTCATCATGAGCGAGGAGATGGCCAATCGCCTGGGCCTCACGCCAAGGGCAAGGTTCGTCAGCTTCTCGCTGGCCGGAGTGGATCCGGTCACAATGCTCACCGGCCCCATCCCGGCCACCAGGAAGGTTCTCGAGCGCTCGAAGATGTCCATCTCGGACATCGACCTGGTTGAGATCAACGAGGCCTTTGCCTCGGTCGTTCTGGCCTGGGAGAAGGAGCTCCATCCGGACATGGATCGGGTGAACGTCAATGGCGGAGCCATCGCCCTCGGACACCCACTGGGCGCCTCGGGAACCAAGCTACTCTCCACCCTGGTCTGCGAGCTCGAGCGCACCGGGGGCCGCTACGGCCTTCAGACCATGTGCGAGGGCGGCGGCATGGCAAACGCGACCATCATCGAGCGTCTGGGCTGACAAGCCGCGCAAGCGAACCGAACTTGGCCAAGGGCGCCCGCTTCGCTGCGGGCGCCCTTGGCTTTCAAGATCCCGCTCTTCGCCTAGCCATGCGGCGATCGGCGATTCCTATGCCGAGGCGGTCCCGCCGGTCAGAGTGGAGGGCCGGCAGCTGGAGGGGATGTTGAACTGGGCGATGCCGGTCCCATCGCCGGCCGTTCCAAAGACATAGAAGTACACTCCGCCCACGCCTCCGAGGCGTCCGGTGGCGCCGAGATCCCCGGATAGGGCCGCCCAGGGCATGCCGGTGGCAGGATCGCCGCAGAAGTTGCTCTTCGGCCCGCCGGCCTGCTGAGACACCCACAGGACTCCGGCGACGATCCTGGCCCTGATCCCATTGGATCCCTCGATCATGGTCGAGTGCTGGGCCTGCATCGAGGGAAGCCGCATGTTCTCCACGTATCCCATGTTGCCGGTGGGTTCCGAGATCCACATCGTGTTGCCGCTGATATCGCTGACGAAGGGGGCGGCGACGCCGAAGAGCGGCTCGGAGCTCTGCGCTATGACACTTGCGCTCCGGCCGTCGCGAAGCTGCACGCCGCCCACCCCTCCGGGACTGGCCCAACCCACCACGAGCTGGGTCTCGCCGGAGTCGTGGCCGAGGGAGGAGGAGCCGGCCTGATCTGAAATCGTGTAGCCGGCCAGCACTCCTCCGTCGGGAAGCGAGAGGCGCGTGAGGGTCTTTCCGCCCGCGACCCAGAGCGAGCCCGAGGCGGTGGCCATGGAAGGCGCGAATCCAGAAGGGCCGACGTCGATGCTCACTTTGCCGATCAGGGCGAGGGTATTGGGATTACGGCGCTCCAGCAGTCCGCCGCTCGGGGTCGACTCGGCGACCCACAGCGAACCCCCTGCCTCCAGCGCCTGGTGGAAAGCGCCCGCGAGCTGCACGGTGTCTGAGAGCCTACCCGTCTTGGGGTCGAGGAGGGAGAGGAGGTTGGGCTGGGTGTACTTCCATCCCTTATGGTTCCAGGCCAGATATGTATGGCCGTCGGCGACGGCCATACCCTGACCGATGATTCCATCCCAGGTGAGAACCGCACCGCCTCCGGCGGGGGAGGTTGCAACCGGGAGGCTGGTAGGCGAGTTGGTGCCAGTCGGCGGGCTCGCGCTTCCATTGCCACACCCCGCCGACAGGAGGGCGATCGTGGCTACGCCGGTGGCCGTTCGCACCCATCGGCCGGCCCGGAGCGGGCTCTTCGTCCGAGGCGAGATCATGGTCTCAGCCTTGCACAGATCCCGACTGCAGGGAAAGGGCGCCGGTGGCCAGATCGCCGCGCGTAGCCTTGGCCACGGGCGGCGACGAGGTGACCCGGGCTGCCGGGTCGGCGAAATCTGGGCATTGCCTGCCCCGGGGGCGCACCGCACGGCAGGCCGGCGCCAGGCGGTCGATCAATCGGCTATGAGCTCCGCCGCACCGGAGGTCACAGGTTGTCGAGCAAGTATTCCGCGCGGCGGCGCGCTATTTCGCGGAGCGTCTCGAAGCCTCGTGGAGAGTGACGCGAAGCGGGGAGGAGCATCAGGTCCACCTGCTTGCCTTCACGCGTGGCCGCCTCGAGAAAGCGCGCTGTGTTCCTGAAGTGGACGTTCTCGTCGGCCAGCCCATGGATGACGAGCAGTTTGCCGGCGAGCGACCCGGCCGCTCGGGCCAGGTCGGAGCTTTCGTAGGCTTCGGCGCTATCTGCCGGCAGCCCGAGGTAGCGCTCGGTGTAGGCGGTGTCGTAGTAGCGGAAGTCCACCACCGGAGCCCCGGCGACTCCGGCCTTGAAGACCTCTGGAGCCCCGGTAAGCGCGCGGATGGTCATGAAGCCCCCGTAGCTCCATCCGTAGATGCCTATTCGAGCCGGATCCACCTGGTGATGTTCGATGATGTGCTTCACCGCCAGCAGCTGGTCCTCGAGCTCGGCGGAGGCAAAGCGCCGGTAGAGGTGGGCCTCGAAGGCCTTGCCTCTGGCGGTGCTTCCACGATTGTCAAGCTTGACCACGACCACGCCCTGGGAGGCGAGATGCTGGGCGACGAGGTCGGCGGTCAGGAGCTCCCACGAATCGTTGACCGTTTGGGCGTGCGGCCCGCCATAGACACTGACCACACCCGGCCTGAGGCCCGATCCCCGACCAGCGGGCAGATAGACGGCTCCGTGAAGGGTCTCTCCCGTGGCGGCGGTGACCGTGAAGAGTTGCGGGGGGACGAGTCCCAGCTCCTCGGCGGTGGGAGGCTCCGCGCCTATCCGCGTCATGGTCCCTCCGGCCAGGCGCAGCTCACTCCTGACGCCCGCGGCACGGTTCGACCACTGGTCAAGCACATGGCTCCCGGTTGGGTCGACCAGCGCGTCGTGCATCCCCGGGGTCTCGGTGACCCGGCTCATGGAGCCCTGATCGAGATCGAGCCTGTAAAGGTGGCGTTCCAGCGGGCCGGCTTCTGTTGCCATGAAGAAGGCGGCACGGCTTTCGGGCAGGACGGCGACAAGATTGGTCACCATCCAGTCCCCCAGCTCGTGCGGATGCGCCTCCCCCGAAACGGTAATCTCGCAGAGTTGGGCGAAGCCGCTCTTCTCCGTCGTCGTGAGAAGTGACTCCTCGCCGATGGCGATAGCGCCCACCGGCAGGTTTACCCAGGGGTTGCCGCGCTCCTCGTGGATCAGCGAGAGGCCCAGATGCTTGAGGTCGTAGATCCACCACTTGAGGTGCTGCTGGAGCCGGTCCACAGTGGCGGCCACCAGGTGCTGGTTGCCGAGCCATAGAACCTTGGCCAGGTAGAACTCGCTGTCCTCCGGAAGCGGCACCCACGCCAAGGCACCGCCGTCGATCCCGGTGACGCACAACCTGACCTTGGCGTTCGCTTCACCGGCAAAGGGATAGCGATGCCGCTCCAAGGTCCAGTCGTCGCCTCCCATGTGGACCAGCGGGAACTCCGGCACCTCCGACTCGTCCACCTCGGTGAAGGCGACCTGTGTGCCATCGGGAGAGATCCAGAATCCCTCCAACCGATCCAGCTCCTCCTGGGCGACGTACTCGGCTACGCCGTACACGGCCACCGGCTCGGAGTTCGCCAGAAGCAGCTTGCGCCTATGCGAGCTCAGATCGATGCTCCAGAGCCCTTCCTCGTTGGCGGCCACCGCCTTGCGCCCGCCGGGGGCGACCGCAAAGGCGGCGAAGTCGTCGTCGGAGAAGTCGGCGATCATCTCGGTGCAGGTCTCATTCAGCACGAAGAAGCGGCCGCCGCGGTTGAGAACGACGAGAGTTGCACCGTCGGCGCCTTCGGCCAGGTCGAAGCCGGAGATTCCTCCCCAGGTCATACGAAGCCTCTCGCGCCGTAGCTCCTCTTCCAAGGTGAGGTGGGGCTTCTCCTCCCCCGCTGCCGCGATCAGCTCCTCCTCACCCGAGGCACAGTCGATCCGCTTCAGGCTCAACTCGGCACCGCGCTCAGGCCAGAGGAAGTAAAGGTACGCGCCGTCGGCACTGAAGCGCGGCGATACCGCACGCGTGAAGCCGGGTATGGGGCGAGTTGCTATCGCCTCCGGAGTAAGTCTCATCTTCTCGTACACGCCAACAACCTAATGGCGCTGAGCGGCGCTCTTGGGGCAACCCACATTGGCGCTCACCGTCGAGTGCCCGGCGGCACCGGTCTCGACCGCCCGGGTGGCATCGGCACGGGGCGGAGGCCGAGGCGGATCGGCCGTTTCGGAAGTTGCTGGTGCCGGATCAGCGGTAGCGGGTGGCGGCCAGGAATCCTCCCGCCATAAGTGCCAGGCCGAGGAGCAGGTACCAGTTGGAGGCGCCACCAGGAAGCACTGTCAGGTAGTTGAGAAGGATCACGAGGACACCCAGTCCGAGCAGCGCGAAGAGAACCACCGCCACCCAGGGCCGCGACCTCTTCTTGGAGATCGGCACCGGCGGGGTGTAACGCTTGGATGCCTTCACGGTGCGGCCGCCGCCCTTTGGCTTGGTGCCGGCCCCTGGCTGCACCCTCATGGACGTCTTCTTGGAGCGCGCCATCGGCCAACCTCTCCTTAGCTGCCACCGGGGCGCCGGACCAAGTGCTGGTCCCGCGCCAATGATTAGGCTTCTAAAAGACTATGCGAACCCGCCCCCGGATCCTGGTTATCGACAATTACGACTCGTTCGTCTTCAATCTCGTCCAGTACCTGGGCGAGATGGGAGCCGATCCGGTTGTGGTGCGCAACGACAAGCTCGACGCCGACCAGGCGGCAAGCGGCTATGCCGGCGTGGTGATTTCCCCGGGGCCGGGAGTACCGGCGGAGGCCGGGATCTCGGTCGAGGTGATCTCGCGCCTGGCGGGCCGCGCACCCGTTTTCGGCGTTTGCCTCGGCCACCAGGCCATGGCCGAGGCCTTCGGCGGCAGCGTGGTGAGGGCGCCCGTGCCCATGCACGGGAAGACCTCGATGATCTCCCACGACGGAACCGGGGTCTTCCAAGGGATCGAGAGCCCGTTCCGGGCCACCCGTTACCACTCCCTGATCGTCGAAGAGGCCAGCCTCCCCGAACAGCTGCGCGTGACCGCCAGGAGCGAGGACGGGCTCATAATGGGCATCAGCCACCGCGAACACCCCTTATGGGGCGTTCAATTCCACCCGGAGTCCATCTACACAAACCACGGCAAAGAGATGGTGGCGAACTTCGTCGCGGCCGCACTGGGCGGCTGATCGCTCGGCCTCCGGAGCGCCCTTTCTAGCCCTGAGAGGGGGTGGTCACCGGTATCGTCGACGTGGTCGTTGTCGAACTGGTAGTGGTTGTCGTAGACGTAGGCCCTGAAGAGACCACCACGTCGACGCTTGTGTTGGGAGCCACCTGAGTCCCGACCGCCGGGCTGGTGGAGATGACCGAGCCGTTGGCGACCGTGTCGGAGGGCTGATAGGTCACGTTTCCGAGCTGCAGCCCTGCGGTGCCAAGTGTGTTGGCGGCCTGCGCCAAAGGCTGGTTCACGACGTTGGGCACGGCCACCGTGGCTGGGCCGTTGGAGACCGTCAGAGTCACGGTCGATCCCGGTGCCGCCTTGGTTCCCGCGATCGGATCCTGCTTGATCACCGTGCCGTTCGGCTTGGAGGAGTTGACGTAGGTCGTCGCCACCGAGAAGCCCAAAGGCACCAGCTGGGACTCGGCGTTGCCGACGGTCTGGTTCACGACGTTGGGAACCGTCACCGGGGCGGGACCCGAGCTTACCGTCAAGTCAACCGAGGAGCCCTTGTCGACACTGGTGCCCGCCGAGGGGTTCTGGGAAATGACGGTGTTCTGGGCGACGGCGGAGGACTGCTTGTAGGTGACCTTGTAGGTGAGTCCGGCGGAGGTAAGCGACTTGCCCGCCTCGGACAGGCTGCTCCCCACGACGTTCGGCAGCGAAACCGTGGCCACTGTGGGCTTGGAGCTGCCGAAGAAGTTGCCCCTCACCAATGCGAAGATTCCGAAGAACGCCGCCAGCACCAGAACCGCGGCGACGATGGCGATAATGGTGCCGCGGTTGTCGCGCTTGCGCTGCTTGTCCTCCGGCACCCTCGGCATCGCTGTGGTGGCGTTCCGGAACATGGAGGGTATCGCCTCGGTGGCCTGGCCTTGGACGGTGAGGCCCGCCATGGCCTCGGTAGCGGGACCGCTCGCGAGGTCGCTGGCGTCGCGCGACGCCTCCACCGGCCGCCGCTGTATGAAGCGCAGCAGGTCGGCCCGGAAGTCCTGGGCAGTGGCGTATCGGGCCTCGGGGTCCTTACGCATCGCCTTGATCACGATCTCCTCGAGCGGCTTGGGAACATCGGCCCTAAGCGAGGAGATTGCGGGCGCCTGTTCCTTGACCTGCTTGAGTGCGACGGAGACCGTGGAGTCCCCGCTGAAAGGAGGCTGCCCGGCGATCATCTCGTACAGGACGACCCCGAGTGAGTAGACGTCGCTTCGGCCATCGAGCTGGCGCCCTTCCGCCTGCTCCGGAGAGATGTAGGTGGCGGTGCCCATAACCGAACCGGTCTGGGTCAGGTCCTCGTTGGCGGTCTGGGCGCGGGCAATTCCGAAATCGGTCACCTTGACGTGCCCGTCTTCGGCGATCAACACGTTGCCCGGCTTCACGTCCCGGTGGACGACGCCGTGACGGTGCGCGTAGTTGAGGGCGGAGGCAACGTCGGCGGCTATCGCGGCCGCGTAGTCGAACTCGAGCTGGCCACGTCGGCGGATGAGCGAGCCGAGGGTCTCGCCGTCGATTAGCTCCATGACGATGAAGTAGGTGTTCTCCTCGCGGCCCCAGTCGTAAACCGAGACGATGTTGGGATGCGCGAGGTTGGCGGCGGCCGTCGCCTCCCGCCGGAAGCGCTCCACGAAGGCCTCGGAAGTGCTCAGCTCCGGAAAGAGCACCTTCAGCGCGACCGGCCGGTCGAGGAGCAGGTCGTGGGCGCGGTATACGTCCGCCATTCCGCCACGCGCGATCTTGTCAACTATTTCGTAGCGACTACCGTAGGGCTGGGCCACGTTGCTCCTTAACCTTGGTTTCCTATGCCGAGTGCGGCGGCGAGGATCGCCTTGACAATCGGTCCTGCGTACTGTGCGCCGGTCGAACTAGAGCTGATGCCAGGCTGCGCAGGAACCACCACGGCGACTGCAATGCTGGGATTCTGAGCGGGAGCGAACGCGACCATCCAATTGTCGTTGCCTTGAGGGCTGGCCTGATTAGCCGAGGTCAAGTTTAACTGAGCGGTGCCGGTCTTGGCGGCTATGGACACCCCGGGCAGCGCGATGCCCTGCGCGGTTCCATTCCTGACGACCCCTTCCATAAGGGTCGTCACCTGGGCCGCCGTCGACGGAGTGGTCGCCACTCGCCAGACATGGTCCGAGTAGGTCTTGATCACCTGCGCCTGCTGGTTGGTGATCTCCTTCATCAGGTGTGGCGCCATCATCACGCCCTTGTTGGCAATCGCGCTGGCCACCAGCGCCATCTGCAGCGGCGTCGCCTGCACGTCGTACTGGCCTATGGCCGAGTAGGCAACGTCTGGAAGGCGCGTGGAGAGCGTTGAAACCGAGGGGAACTGCGAGGCCGCCACACCGTAGAGATCCAGCGGGGGAACCTGGCCGAAACCAAACGCCTGCGCCTCGCTGGCCAAGGCGTTGGCGCCTAGGTCCAGGCCGATGGCGCCGAAGCCCGTGTCGCAGGAGACGGCAAGGAGGGTGGGAATGGTGCCCCCGCAGAGTTCGTGGGCGTAGTTGGCCAGGTAGTTGTTGGTGTCGGGAAGCTTCAGCTGGGTCAAGTAGGGATAGCTCTTGGTGGCCAACGAGGGATTGTGGTCGTACACCGCCGAAGAGGTCACCACCTTGAAGGTCGAGCCGGGCGGATAGCTGCGCCTATAAGCCCTGGCCAGCATGGGCTGGGCCGGATCGGCTTGATAGTTCTTCCAGGCGTTGTTCTCCACGGTCCCCGAGTGGGATGCCAGAAGGTTGGGATCGTAGGAGGGGTTCGAATACATGGCGAGAATCGCACCCGTGGACGGGTCGATCGCCACCGCCGCGCCGCGCAGCGTGCCAAAGGCGTTCGCCGCCACCTGCTGAAGCTTGGAATCGATGGTCAGGATGACGTTGTCGGTGGTGACGGTGGGATTGATCAGCGATGAGAGCGACGAGGGCGGGGCGGTGTGGGCGCTCAGATAGCTGTTGTAGTAGGACTCGATTCCGTCCATCCCGTAGATGATCGAGTCATAGCCGCTCACATCGGCGTACAACTTTCCGTGCGGGTAGGTCCGCTGGAAGTGATAGATGTCGTTCGAAGGCACCGACTCGGCGACGACCTGGCCGTCCGCGGTGAGAATCGCGCCCCTCCGGGAGGAGAACTGGTTGGTCAGGTTGCGGGAGTTCCCGGGGGCATTCGCGAGCTTGGTCGCTTCCAACAGCTGTATGTGGTTCAGCTGAACGAAGAGCACCGCAAAGAGGAGTAGGAGAAAGAGGCCGAGGATGCGAATGCGCTGCTTCATCATCCGGCTCCCGACGTGGTTGTCGTCGTCGTCGTGGTGGTGGTGCCCGGACCAACCTGGCTGAATTGCTTGGCCTGTGCCTGCAAGTTGGAAATGTACTTGGACGCCGCGGCGAAGCTCGGTTCGGGGACTCCGCTTCGCAGCTCGCTCGCGTAGGCCGAGGGCAGGTCACTAAGGCGGAGATCCCGCACGGTCACCAGGTGGGGCGCGAACCATAGAAGGCCGCCGGGCCGGCCCTGGTAGATGGCGACGCGATTGTTGGAGACACCGACGAAGTACGAACCGCGCACGTAGTTGGTGATTCCGTAGACGCCGATGCCTATAACCAGCGCAAGGGCCGCCAGGAAGGCAAGGATCCTGAGCACGGTCCCGGCCTTGGTGAAGTTCGAACGCGACAGAGGCTGAGGGATCTGCATCAGGTCAGGTCCCCGCAAGGGTGCGGACTGCCTGGTAACCGTTACCGGGGCTGGTGGGACCATGGTCCGGGGCACCGAAAGCCCGGTCCGGGCCATCTGCAGCGGAGCCGGGGCGTCCTCGGGTCCGGCCGGTCCGAAGTCGATGACCACGGCGGTGGCGTTGTCCAGGCCTCCGGCCTCGACGGCTCGGCGCACGAGCTCCTCGGCCATTGATTTTGCGTCCGCGCCACTCATCAGGATCGAGCTGATCTCGGGATCCGCCAGCTCGTTGGTGATCCCGTCGGAACAGAGGAGGATCTTGTCGCCAGGCCGGGGAAGGATCTCCCACATGTCCGGTTCCAGGTCCCCGGCAACTCCGACAACTCGCGTGAGCATGTGGCGGCTGGCGGAGACCTCTGCCTCCTGAGGTGAGAGCTTTCCGGCCCTGAGTAGCTCGCCCACCCAGGAGTGATCCTCGGTGATCTGGGTGAGGTCGGAGTCGTGAAGGATGTACCCGCGCGAATCGCCGACGTTCAGAACCAGGACCCTCGGCGCCTCCGGCTCATCGGAGACCACCGCGGCCACCAAAGTGGTCCCCATCCCGGCAAGCTCCTCGTGGGCCTGCCCCTCTTTGAATACGTCCTGGTTGGCTCCGGCCACGGCGCTCTTGAGCGTGCGTCCGTCGAGCGCGCCCACCGCGCGGGAGACGAAGCCCTCCACGGCGAGCTTGGAAGCCACCTCCCCGCCGTTGGCGCCGCCCATTCCGTCTGCAACCACGAAGAGGCGGCCGTCCGTATAGAGGTAGTCCTGATTGCTCCGGCGCACGCGTCCGACGTCGGTTGCTTCGCCCCAAGTGACTTGCATCAGGTGATCACCTCGAGGATGGTCCTACCCACGACGATCTTGTCGCCCTTGGAAATGGCCGTCGGCCGCGCGATCTTCGAACCATTGAGCGTGGTGCCATTTGTGGAGCCCAGGTCCTCGACCATGAACGAGGAGCCGTTCTGGAAGATCCGGGCGTGAACGCTGGAGGCGAATTCGTCCTCACCGAGCGGGATCGCACAGGCGCTGGATCTGCCGATGGTTCCTTGTGCTCTGACTTCGGCATTGTGGGAGGGGCTCCCCCCGGGCGGCGTGACACGCAAGCGGATCAGCGCCCCCGCAGGCGTGGCAACCGGAGCGGCCTGGGGAGGGGCGCCGCGCCTGGACGCACGCCTCGACTCAGCAGGTGCCTTTTGCGTCGCGGGCCTCGACTCCACCCACACGGCTCTCAGCACCCGCATGAAGAACAGCCAGATGAGGGCGATCAGCAGATACTTGAATAGATCTAGCAGGCCAAGGGGCATGAGTCACTGACGCCCTATCCGGATCTTTACGCCACCCACATCGATCTCGTCGCCCTCGCGCGCGGCGCCGTCGGTCACGGCAAGCCCGTTCAAGCGAGTTCCGTTGGTCGAGCCAAGGTCGCGAACCCGGACGACCCCCTCGTCGGTCACGCTGATCTCCGCATGGCGGCGGGAGACCCTGGGTTCGTCGATCACGATGGTGCTCCCGGGAAGGCGTCCGATGGTCACCGGCGAATCGGCGAGGGGAACACGCATCCCGTTGGGCATCTCCAGGTAGAGGTGCCCCATGTATTCGGGATCCTCCTGGTACTGCGACTCGATGGCGAATGTGCCACGCGGGATGTCGTGATCCACGTCCACGCCGACATCCAGGAAACCCACGAACTTGTAATGCCGCTCCCGGGCGGTCTCCTGCACCAGGGCAAGCAACTCCGAATGCAATGCCGTGCTGATGTCCGCCAGCGACTCGAAGTCTTCCGGCGCAAGCAGGATCATGTAGTGGTTCGGGACGATCGGGCCGCGCACGCCGATGCGCTTCTCTAGCTCCATCTGGCGAACGACTTTCTTGCCGATCTCCGATGGCTGGAGACCCTTGCGCGACATGCGACCGAACGCGCCTTCGATGAGCCGTTCAATCCTGTTTTCGATGTCAGCAAGCCCCACAGCTACAGATTAGTTGAAAATGGCACTTCTGTTCTTGCCCCCTGCCTGCGGCACCTCAGCCGGAGTCCGGCCTGAGCAGGACATTGCGGACCGGGGTGCCCAGGAGGGGTGGCAACGGGTCGTAGGCTTGGCGGTTGCGGGGGCCAAGAAGTGGAACGGGGGCGATCGTTATGGGTTCAGGCGGAGGGCGCTTGGTCGGATTGGGACGAGAAGAACTCGACCAGGAGCAGATGCGGCTTTACGACTTGATCACCGGAGGGCCGAGAGCGGGGGACCAAGGAGCTTCCCCGATCGTGGACGGGAAAGGCCGTCTGGCCGGACCGTTTGGGCCCATGCTCCTCAGCCCTGCAATCGGAGAGCCCCTCCAGGAACTGGGAGCGGCCATTCGTTATCGCTCCACGCTCCCGCCACGGCTCCGCGAAGGCGCGATACTGATGGTGGCGGCGAAGGAGGTGAGCGGATTCGAATGGTCCGCGCACCATGCCCTCGCCCGCGCCGCCGGCCTCACGGAGGCGGAGCTCGCCGAGATTGAGGCCGGGGGAATACCGGCCGGTAGCACCGGGGAGGAGCATGCCTTGTTCGAAATGGCCCTCCAGCTGGTGCATGGGGGGGATATGGATGACTCCCGGTACCAAGAGCTTGCCGCTGCGACAAGCGAGAAGGCTCTCTTCGAGTTGTGCACGTTGGTCGGGTACTATCAAACGCTCGCCCTGGTGATGCGCCTGTTCTCCATCTACTGAGTGGGCGCGGCCCTCGGGCATCCTCTCCGGACCGCGGAAACGGCGCGCCGGCACAAGTGAAAGGCGGATGCTGGGCCCGGCGGCCTCTTGCATAGCGTGGGCTCAATGGACGCGGGTGCCTTCCGTCTCGCCCGTTCAAATTTGTGTCACGCCGACGAACCCTGCCCGGCCGGCAGGTGTGCGACCAGTCCGGGAGTTGGGACGACCTCGAGCAGTTGGCACGATCCCGGCATGCAAGGCCGGGGTCGAGCTCAGGAAGATCGCCGATTCCGGCATCACTGAACACGCCTCGCATCGCGTTCTTGGGCGCCTGTCGCTTGTCCCACCGAAGTGGGCCTGGGTTCGAACAGATGACAAAAGTCTCTTGGCGGAACACAGCCCACGAATTGACTCTGTGAGCGACTGAAGGGAGAGGCCATGGAACGCTGGGAGTACAGGGTCGTGGATCTTACGAAGGTGGAGAAGGACGTCAGCGAACTGAACCGGCTCGGTGGCGAGGGATGGGAGGCCGTCGGGATGGTGTCGACATGGGGAACCGGAGTCAGGTTCGTTCACCCGATTGCCCTACTGAAGCGTCCCGTGACCCAGGCCTGAATGGCCGGCGGATGCCGCGACCCTCGACGGGTTGCACTCGCGTTCTCGCCGGTCAGGTCCTGGATACCCGGCTGGGCTTCACAACCGTCCCCCGAACAGGGCCGAACGCGTCAACGGGTGCGTCATGGAGGAAGTCGCGAAAACCTTGGCGATGCCCGGGCGACGCCGCATGCGAGGCCCCGCGCTCAAGATCATCCCGGCGGCCCGGTGGTCTTCGTCGCCAATGTCCGGCCATCAACTCCGCCGTCGGGCAACGCGGCCGAGAAACCGGAGTCGCGCCCAGCAGGCGGAGGTCAAGCCGCCAGAGCCGGATGAACCAACCCGGTCAACCGCACCCCAAGGGCGCATCGCCCGGGGGCTTCGGCAAGCCCGGAAACGGAAGTACGCAGATCAAGGGCACTAATGAATGATTCTACGGCCCATCTGAGATGGGAGCGGAACGGCGTGAAACCACCCGAGTCAGCGAAGTGTACGGGAACGCGCTCCGCCTCATAGACAAGGTGCACCGGCAATCGTCGATGCACCTTGGTGGGCGAAGGGGGACTTGAACCCCCACGTCCTTTCGGACACAGGAACCTGAATCCTGCGCGTCTGCCTATTCCGCCACTCGCCCGGGACTATCAATGATAGTGCGGCTTGGTCGGGAGCATCCCGGTTAGCCAACCCTCGTAAGGGTTCCACTGGCGGAGAGGGAGGGATTTGAACCCTCGGACCCAGTTTCCCAGGTCAACTCATTAGCAGTGAGTCCCATTCGACCACTCTGGCACCTCTCCAGGGCCCAGCGTGAATGACATTCTATCGCTACGCCGCCAAGACCTATCGCACCGTCCCGGCCTTGGGTTACCAGCGCCCCTGATTGCCTCCGGCCGGAACCGGACTACGGCTCGAGACAGAAGGGTATCGAGTCGGAGTTGCCGGTGGGCCTCTCCGTGTTTCCCTCCGGGTCGAAGATCTTCACCCATGTCACCGAGGAGAACTGCTTGAGGATCGGGAAAATCTCACCGGCGACGGTCATCGTGGAGCCATTGCTGGCGCAGCTTCCCTCCAGGGTGACGTAAGCGATTCCGCTGTCTATATGCAGATGGGAGTACCCGGTGGCACCCGAGGTTATGAGCCTGAGACCCTCCTGCTGCTCTGCGGCCGTGGGTCCGGCGAAGAGGGCATCAAGGGCTCCGGCCGCCACCGCCGGAGGTTGCACCCGCCTGTCCACGGGTCGATACAGGGGCTCCTCGCCAGTCACGGCATGGGGCTCGTCGAGGAACCAGACCTTGACTCCCACCGTCACCGGCGGGTTGGTTTTCTGAGTGGTGGGCGGGATGGTCGAAGGTGGAGCGCTCGTCGATGGATTCGGCCCCAGCGTGGTGGTGGTTCCCGTGCCCGAGGGTGTCCCGCAGGCCGCAAGCAGCACAGCGCCCGTCAGAAGCCCGGCCATGGACATCCTGTTTATTCGCGACATGGCATTATGCCTCCGTTTGCTTTGCGCATCAGCAAAGGAACTAGATCGTCGCCTTTCCCGATGCAAAGGGTCCAAGTGCCCGATGGTCAGGAAGCGGGGGTGAACGTGGACGCACTCTCCTCCCGCCAACCGCGAGGGCCACAGGTGACCCATGCCCCTTTCCTCTCGACACGCCTCGCGTTAGCGTTCCGCCATGGACGCGCACCGCTCGCGCCTCCGGTTGAGCACGAGGTGGTGGATAGCAATGAAGCGCAGGCCAACCATACTGATACTTGTGGCCGGTTTGGCGGCACTCGTCGCCATGTCATCTATCGCCGGCGCAGCCGCTCTCGCCTGGCTGATCGGTGTCCGAAGCGACTCGGCGGGCTTTCTGAACTCCTCCTCCTTCAGAATGAGCACGCCGGGTTATGCGATCACGGCACCGATGGAGCTGACAGCGATCCGAGGCATTGAAACCGGGTCGCTGGGAACGCTTCGCATAACGGTGGCCTCCAATCAAGGGGTGCCCGTATTCCTGGGCATCGCACCTCGTCAGCAGGCCGATGCCTATCTCGCGGGAGTCGCCTCGGAACGCGTGTCGGGGCTGGTGATTTCGCCCTGGAAGGTCGTTACCCAAACCACCGCAGGAACTCGTGCCCCGGAGTCGCCCGAGCTGCAAGGGTTCTGGTCCTCGTGGGTATCCGGCCCCGGAGCGCGGACGCTCTCCTGGCCGATACGGTCTGGGGACTGGGAACTGGTGGTCATGAACGCCAACGCACAGGCCGGACTCTCCTTGGACACGCGCGTGGCCGTCAAGTCGGGCCTTCTGCCGCTTGCAGCCGGCGGTGCAGGTGTCTTCGGGCTCCTGCTACTCGTGGTTGCGGGGATTCTCCTGTACGCCGCCCTCCGCTCCCCGCGAGAGGCCGCCGAGCCGGTGGTGCCTTCCACCGCCGCGGGCACGTACCCCCTCCGCCTGCGCGGATCCCTACTCAATCCACCAGGGCGCGCGCTCTGGATCATAAAGTGGGTGCTGATAATCCCGCATCTGCTCGCGTTGTGCCTTCTTTGGGCCGCAAGCGCCCTGGCAACCATCGCGGCCGGGCTGGCGATCCTCTTCACGGGCCGATACCCCAGGGCGATCTTCGATTTCAACGTAGGTCTGCTCAGATGGCAATGGCGGGTGGCCTTCTACTCGGTGGGCGCGTTCGCGACCGACCAGTACCCGCCTTTCAGCCTCGAGCCCGATCCGTCCTATCCGGCCGAGCTGGAGGTGGAATATCCCGAGCATCTCTCGCGCGGTCTGGTGCTCGTGAAGTCATGGCTACTCGCCATTCCTCACTACCTGGTAATCGGGATCCTTTCCGGCGGCTGGATCCTCGGGTGGGACGGCTGGCGCACCTTGGTTAGCGGCGGCCTGATAGGGGTTCTCGCGCTGGTCGCCGTCGTGGTCTTCGCGGTCAAGGGAAGCTATCCCACCAACCTCTTCGACCTCCTGATGGGGCTCAACAGGTGGGTGTTCCGCGTCTTCGCTTACGCTCTCCTGATGACCGACCGGTACCCTCCATTCAGGCTGGACATGGGCGGAGACGAGCCGCCGGCATCTCCCTCGGCCGCCCCTGAGCCCGCGGCACCCTCAGCCGGGGAGCCGCTCTGAACATGGCCGGGCTCAACCGGCGAATGTCTCAATCCCGGGCGGGGACGATCCCCAGCCTGATTGCCTCAGCGAGCACCCCTCGGCACTGCAGGCAGGTCAGGCGATCGAGAAGGACAGCGACACCCGCGTCGTCAGGCGCATAGGACGCCCCGACCAAGGAGGGATCGATGTTCAGACCGGCCCTGAGCGTGGCAACGGCACCGAAAACACGTTGGGACTCGAACGAGCTGTTGGTCTCCCAGCCGGTCGTGTTGACGCGCTCGAGCTTCTCGAACGGATCGGGATGATCGATCCCAAGCTCCCTGGCTACTATCCGCTTCGCTTCGCCGTCGAGGTCCGCCGGATCGAGAAGGCGCCCGCCGCAGAAGTCGAGAGTGGCCCGGCCTACGCCGGGCCTGAAGGCCGGCACCGGAAGCACCAGCTCTCCCCTGGAGACGACGATCACAATCAGCGAGTCGGTGTTCTCCACCCGCCAGTAGTCGATCTCGTTTCCCTCCGAGTCGAGTAAGCGCTCGCCGACCAAGGCCATCCATTGGTTGCGAACCTCCACGAGGTGCGACACCAGTTTCCAAGGGGCTTTCGGGACTGCCATTCCCGAGAATTTAGCCATCGGGCGAGAGTTGGGGTCAAATGGTGCCCACCGGACCGCCATTAGCTTGTATCCCGGAGCCCGCCGCGACGATGGATCCGTTCGCCGGCGCGGCCGGGAAGCAAGGATGCCGTTGCCCAGATCCACGCCAAGCCACGAGCGCAACCTGGCCCTGCTGGTGGCAGGCGCATTCTTCATGGAGTTCCTTGACGGCACGATTCTCACCACCTCGATTCCGGTCATAGCCAGGAGCTTGGGTGTGGGCGCCGGCCGCGCCGGGATCACGATCACCGCCTACATGCTGGTCATGGCGGTGCTGATCCCGCTCTCCGGATGGGTCGCAGAAAGATCCGGCACGCGCAGGGTCTTCATATCGGCGATCGCCATCTTTACCTTGGGATCCCTGGCCTGCGCGCTGAGCGGAAGCCTCCTGGAACTCACCGCCGCGCGAATCGCGCAAGGGGTGGGGGGCGCGATGATGGTTCCGGTCGGACGTTTGGCGGTGCTCAACTCTACGCCCAAGGAGAGGCTGGTCACCGCGATCGCCTACCTGACCTGGCCCGCACTCACCGCTCCCGTCATCGCCCCCCTGCTGGGAGGAGTGATCACCACGTACTCGTCCTGGCACTGGATCTTCATCATCAACGTCCCCCTCGGTGTGCTGGCCTTGGTTGCGGCCTGGTTCCTTGTTCCCGCCACCGGTTCTCGCGGCGGCCGTCCGCTCGACTGGACGGGCTTCGCCCTGGTCGGTCTGGGCCTTGGCATACTCGCTTACGCCGCTTCCGAAGCGGCGGGAACGCATCCCGGCTGGGGGGCCATAGCGGCGGAGACGCTTGTCGGAGCGATCTTCACCGTCGGCGCCGTAGCCCACCTGAGGCGGGCGCCAGACCCCTTGCTCGCGTTCTCTCCGCTCGCGACGGAGTCGTTCCGTGTGGCGCACACTGCGGGAAGCGTCTTCAGGCTGACGGTGAGCGCGGTGCCCTTCCTGCTTCCGCTCATGTTCGAGCTGGCCTTCCACTGGTCGCCCATCAGGGCGGGAACTCTGGTCCTTCTTCTTTATCTCGGCAATGTGGGCATCAAGCCTTTCACCACGCCAATGCTCAGGCGGTTCGGTTTCCGCCCGGTGATGCTGGTGGCCACTGTAAGCCTCGCCGCTTCACTGCTGCTATCCGCGGCTGTGACATCACACACGTCTCTGCTGATCATCGGGGTACTGATGGTCTTTTCCGGGGCCGCCAGGTCGGTCGGCTTCACCGCGTACAACACCGTCGCCTTCGCCGACATAGATCAGGCGGGCATGAACCGGGCCAACACGCTCGCCTCCACGCTGCAACAGCTCGCCGCCGGATTCGGCGTCGCGCTCGGGGCGGTTCTACTCCAGGCGGCGCAAGGGTTTCGATCTCTGGAAACCGCCCTGGGCGCGGCCGGGGGAGGTCTCGACCCCTACCGCTTCAGCTTCCTGGCCCTGGCGGCCTTTTCCGTCCTCGCCGCGCTCGGGGCAGCTCGCGCCTCTTCCGAGATTGGTTTGGCCGCCCGCCCTCTGCGTGCGTAGCAGAGGACGCGCTCCTTGCGGCTAACGTTCCCGGGATGATGGAGCACCGACGTGCGATCGGAGCGTTCGCGGCCTTTGCAATCGCCGCTTCCGCTGGTCTTGGGGCTTGCGGCACCAAGTCGGCGGCCGCACCCGCCTCGCCGGAGCCGGAGACCGCCAGCCGGCTCCTCGCGGTCGCGTCCAGCTTCAACCGGGAGTACGCGGCCAACGACATCGGGCCTGTCTACGCCCGGTGGGACGCGCGCAGTCGCAGTGTCATCAGTGAAGCCCAGTACATCCTGCGCCATCAAGAGTGCCCGTCACACCCGGGAACTCCCGTCACCGAGAGTGCGGCCCCTTCCGGAGATGGATGGTGGGAAGTCCACTATTCGGTCGACGGAGTCCAGCTGACCGATTTCTGGATTTACCAGGGCGGCCGATGGCGCTTCGACCTGTTCCGCTCCAACCCCGGAGCCGTGAGCCTTTACAGGCTGCCGATGGCCAAGTACATGCAGGCCGTGGGGTGTGCCCGGTGAGCACCTCGGGGACC
>JAKAEN010000156.1 GCA_021818355.1 Actinomycetes bacterium
ATGGCCGAGGACCGCGCTCTGGAAGGCGGTGGGCTGGAGCGTGCTGGGGACGATCGTCTACCAGCTGGCCATAGTCAACGCCTTGCGCTGGACCAGCGCCGCCACCGCCGGGATCATCCTCGGCCTTGAGCCGGTGATCATCCTCGCCCTGGAAAGCCTCTTCTTGCGCCGGCTTCCCCGTCGGCACCTCGTCATCTCGGTTGCGCTCGGAATCGTCGGCGTCGTCCTGGTGGTCGGCATAGGCGCGGGATCGGCCCCGCACGAGTCCCTCGGCGTCCTGCTTGCACTAATTGCCGCCCTGGCCTGGTCATTGTACGTGGTCGGCTCCAAACCGCTCGGGAGCCGCCACGGCTCGGCCGGGCTGACCGCGATCTCGGCCGTCTCCGCCGGACTCGGCCTCGGGCTCCTGTTCGGCGCCGCCATCCCCGCGGCGGCGCGCCACGCCAGCACCGCCGACGCCGCGGTGCTGGCCGCGACCGTTCTCGCCTCTTCCCTGATCGGTTTCCTGGCCTGGAACTGGGGGGCCTCCCGCACCAACAGCTCCCAGGCCGGGGTCTTCCTCTACCTGGTCCCGCTCTTCTCAGTCATCGGTGGGGCGGTCCTGCTGCGCGAGCGCCTCTCGCCGAGCGATCTGGCCGGGGCGGCCTTCATCATCGCCGCGCTGATCACCGCCCACCGCGTGCCGGAGTCGGCCTTGGCGGTGGAGCCGGGCGCCTAGTCGCGCCGCTTGGCCAACGCGGCCGGGCCGACGGAGGAGCGCACCACCGCCACCAGCGCCGCACGGCGCATGGCCAGGAGCGCAAGTCCCGCCACGATGTAGAGGGCGGAGAAGCCCAGGCGGGCCGGGCCGGCCAGGGAGGCGGGAAGAGCCCAGGAAAGCGCGAATTGTGCCAGGAAGAGGGTCAACAGGCTCACCGCACCCCCCACTCCCAGGCGCCCCTCCAGCACCAGGACCAGCGCGAAGAACGACTGGGATGCCGTGAGCAGCAGCTCCTCCCGCTGGGCGACGTCCAAGGGAAGGCCATGCGGGGAGAAGGAGGAGAGCGCGAAGACCAGGGGGAGGAATCCGACCAGGAGGGTCCACTGGTTGATCTTGGAGGAGACCAGCGCGCCAAGGGCGGTGGAGGACCTCCCCTTGCGCGCGAGAACGATGGCGGCAATGAACTCCGGCGCCTCCGAGGCGAGCGGCGCCACCCACTGCACAAGGAGGAAGTCGTTCACCTTGAGCGCGTTCCCGGTGGCCACGAGCGAGGTGGCGAAAGGCTCGGCCAGAAGGAATATGGTCAGCGCCGCCAGCACCAGCATGGCGATCATGGTCGCGGCGCGCGGACGGGGAGGCAAGGCCGCGATGAGCACCGCGGCGCCCTCGAGCTCCTCCTGCTCACCCCGGTCGTCGTGACGTCCCCGGCTCAGGCGCACCAGGTAGAGCGCAAAGATCCCGATCAGCACCGCGGCGTCCACGAAGGTGAGGCTGCGCCGGAGCGCGAAGGTCATCGCATACAAGGTGGCCACGCCGAGGAAGCCCACCCCCACCATCTGCACGGGAGCCAGCGAGACCGCCCTGCCCCGAGGCGGCCCGGCGTCGGCCCGGGCGCGACCGTTGCGCCTTGCCTTCCAGGCGGCGGTCAGGGCCACCAACGACCAGCCCACGCCTATCAGCAACCGGTTCGCGCCGGTCATATTGGCCAGCGCCAGCGGAGCGAAGTGCGCGGGATTCTTGCCCGCCTTCCAGGCGAAGACCACGTCGACGGCGTACTCGGGCAGCACCGCCACCAAGGCCAGCACGGCGATGGCCAGTCCTTCGCCGAGGTGCTCCTCCAGGAGTTCCGCGGCCCAGGTGAGGAGGAAGGCCGCACCCACGATGGCCAAGCCGTAGAGGATCGCCGCCTCGGCGGGCGCCGGAGAGGCGCCGGAGAGGCGAAGCACCAGGCCGGGAATTGCGATCAGCACCGCGGCCACCAGTTCCACGAGCGCGGCCCGGCCGCCACCTGCCCTGCTCATCGGTGCCGTGGCCCTGGGTGCTGCATAGTCTGCAAGGCTACTTCCCAGCTGGCCCCGGCCGGTGGGATTGGCTTGATCGGCCCAAGATTAGTTGTATTATGCAAATATATGGACGCCGGGAGTAGCGGCGGCCTGGAGGCGGGAGCGCGTCAAACCTCCCGCACAATCATTGGCTACTTTGAAGGAGGGCTTGTGACCGTCGTGGCCATCTCGTCACTTGCCGGCAGTGGAGGGGCTCTCATTGCGCCGGAGGTCGCCCGCAGGCTCGGGCTGCCCTTCCTGGATCGCGCGATACCCATGGAGACGGCCAGGCGCCTCTCCATGGACGAAAAGACGGTACTGGAGCAGGAGGAGCACCCCGAGCACGGCTTCGCCCGCTTCGTCCACCTGCTCGCCCCCGCGAGCGGGATCTACGCCGCACCCCTGCCGGAGATGGACGAATCGGACATCACGGCACACATGGAGAGCTATCGCGCCGAGGAGGAGCGGGTCATTCGGGAGCACGCGGACCACGGGGCGGTGATCCTCGGCCGCGGCTCCGGGGTCATCCTCTCCGATCACCCACGTGCGCTGCGGGTCAGCCTGGTGGGGCCGGTGGAGGACCGTATAGAGCAGCTGGCCCGGCTCTCGGGCATAGACATCGAGCAGGCCCGGCAGCAGCAGTACGAGGCCGATCACCTGCGCAGATCCTTCATCCACCGGCTGCTGCACGCCGACCCGTTCGACCCCAGGTACTACCAGCTCGTCATCGACTCCACCAAGCTGCCTTTCGCGACCTGCGTGAGCATCATCGTGGAGGCGGTGCACAGCATGGAGGAGCACTGGGCCCTGGAAGGCTGAGGCCTAGCCAGGCCACCTGCAGGCCCGAATCCCCCTTTGCATGGCAGCGCCTCGCGCGGGGGGCCTAATGTCGGTTCTGTGGAGAGACAGGACAGGCGCACGCAGGCCGGCACGCACGCCGCCAAGTCGGCCCTCTTCGACGCCGTGGCCGAAGTCGCGGGCGCCCTGGCCACCGGACGGCGGCTTGAGATCTTGGACCTGCTCAACCAAGGTGAGCGGTCCGTCGACGAAATCGCGAGGGAGATCGGGCAGAGCTCGGCCAACACCTCGCACCACCTGCGTTCCCTGGCCCGTGCCGGGCTGGTCAGACAGCGGCGTGAAGGGACGCGGATCTACTACCGGCTGGCGGGGGCGGAGGTGGGCGCGCTTTGGGATGCGCTGCGCGAGGTGGCCGAAGGGACGCGCGACGACCTGGCGCGCCTGCAGGCGGCCTACGCCGGAGACCTAAGCGAGATAGAGGTCGTGAGCCGCGACAAGCTGGCGCAGATGATGCGCGACGCCGAAGTGGTCGTCATCGACGTCCGTCCGGAGGTCGAGTACCTGGCCGGCCACATCGCCGACGCCCTATCCATCCCCATCACCGAGCTCGAGCACCGCATTTCGGAGATCCCCGCCGGCCGCCGGGTGGTCACCTATTGCCGCGGCCGCTACTGCGCGTTTGCTCCGGCTGCGGTACGGCTGCTCGGCGAGTACGGGATCGACGCCGTGCGCCTGGAGGAAGGTTTTCCGGAGTGGCGCCGGGCCGGCCTGCCCGTCTCCGGGGGTGGAGAGGCCTGACGATACATCCGGGCCGAGCTGGTTATCGCCTCCGTGAAGCACTTGCCTGGATAGGCTCTAACTGCGTGGTGCGGGCGCATTCCAGCTCCCGCCTGCGATTGGGCACGCTAGAGGAGTCGTGGTTTGGGCAGCCTGCGCACGCTTGACAACAACTGGTACATCGACGTCAACCACTTCGCGCGGAACACCGGCTGGGCCCACTCCTTCATGGCCTTCTACTCGCTCTACGCGGGCATCGGCTTTCTCGGGCTCCTGCTTGTCCTGGCCTGGTGGTCAGCCCGGCGCGATCACGACCCCACCGTCGCGGTGGCCCGCGTCTTCTGGGCCGCGGGCGGCACCGTCATGGCCTGGATGTTCGCCTCGATGCTCTTCAAGCCCCTGGTAGCCGAGAGACGGCCGTACTGGACACTGCACGGCATGGAGGTCTTGCTGGCCAAGTCGCAGGAGTTCAGCTTCCCCAGCGGACATGCGACCATCGCGGGCGCGGTGCTGGCCGGCCTCTGGCTGGCCCGGCGCAGGATTCTCGCCTCGATCGCCACCGTTGCCGGCCTCCTGCTGGCCTTCGGCAGGGTCTACGTGGGAGTGCACTACCCCTGGGACGTAGTCGCGGCCGTCATCTGGGGTGCCGCGTTCATCATCATCCTCTCCCCCATCGCCGTACGCATCATCTCCTGGTTCACCGCCCTCTTCCTGGGGACTCCGCTGGCCTTCCTGGTCGCCTCGCACCCGCGATCGAGCGGCCAGACCATCACCTCGGTGCGGCAGCGGACCCAGGCGTAGCCTCCGGGACTCAGCGGCCGGGAAGCGCGATGCGCACGCGCCTGAAGCCCTTGCCTTTGTTCTCCACCTTGGTCACGGTCAATTCGCCGATCTGAGCGGTGGAGGCAACGTGCGTGCCGCCATCGGCCTGGGTGTCCAACCCGACGATGTCCACGATGCGCACCACCTCGATCTCCGGAGGGAGAAGGTTGGTGGCGGTGCGGATGATGTCGGGGATCTCGAAGGCCCTCTCGCGGGGAAGGCTGAACACCTCGATGGCCCGGTCGGCCAGCACCTCCTGGTTGCAGAGGCGCTCCAGGTCGTCGCGGAACCCCTCCGGCACCGCCTCCAGATTGAAGTCCAGGCGCGCGCTGAGCGGGTCCATATTGCCTCCGGTCACAAGCGCGCCGAAGTCACGGAAGACCACCCCCGAGAGCAGATGCAGGGCCGAGTGGGTGCGCATCAAATCGAAGCGGCGTCCATCGTCGACCACTCCCCGGACCCTGGTGCCCGGGGCCGGGATCGGATCGGCCTCGGCGGGCAGGAGATAGAGGTCGTCACCCTTGCGTGCCCCCACGATCCGGCACATCACCCCGTCGAAGACCAGGGCGCCGTGGTCGGGCGGCTGCCCGCCGCCACCCGGGTAGAAGGCGGAGCGATCGAGGACTATCCCCTCCGGCGAGGCCTCGAGCACTACCGCCTCGAACTCCCTCAACTGCTGGTCGCTCAGCTCCAGTCTCTCTGTACGTCCGATGCGTTCTTCACTTTGGCTCATCGGGGTGGAGACTAATGGCGGAGAGCCGGAGATCCTTTTGCGCCCCGGGAAATTAGTTGTATAATACACATATACGCCTCTGGCCCGAGACAGCCGCGCGCAGGGCGCGGTCAGGGGGGGGTGGCACGGAGCCTCGCTCCGATGACGGCCAGGGCGTCGAAGCGGCCGACGGCCCGAAGCCAAGCGCCCCCTACGAGGCACGACCATTCGATGCGCCGCGCTGGCCGAACGGAGCATTCCCGCTCCCGGCCTTCCCGGAGCGGGCGGAAAGGGGCGGACATTGCGCACCGTCGAGAGCCGAGCCTTGCAGGCACGCAAGGATGTGGGGCCGCATTACAAGTGGCTGGTCCTCTCCAACACGACCATCGGCGTCCTGCTGGCGTCGATGAACGCCACCAGCCTGATCATCGCCCTGCCCGTCATCTTCAACGGGATCGGGCTGAACCCTCTCGACCCGTCCAACTTCCCATATCTCCTGTGGATCATGATGGGCTACATGCTCGTCACCGCGGTCCTGGTGGTGACTCTCGGGCGCATCGGCGACATCTTCGGCCGGGTGCGCATGTACAACCTCGGCTTCGCGGTCTTCACCATGGGCGCCCTACTGCTTTCGGTGGTGTGGAGCAAGGGGTCCACCGGCGCACTCGAACTGGTCATCATGCGCATGGTGCAGGGTGTCGGCGGCGCCATGCTCATGGCCAACTCCGCGGCCATCATCACCGACGCCTTCCCCAGCGAGCAACTGGGCCTCGCGCTCGGGACCAACATGGTCGCCGCGATCTTCGGAAGCTTCTTCGGCATCCTGGCAGGCGGCCTCCTCTCCCAGGTGGGCTGGCGTTGGGTCTTCCTGGTCAACGTGCCGATCGGCCTCTTCGGGACGGTCTGGGCCTACCTGAAACTGCGCGAGATCGGCGTGCACATCCGCTCCCACGTCGACTGGCTGGGCAACGTCGCCTTCGCGGGCGGGCTGGCCATGCTGCTGGTCGGGGTCACCTACGGAATCAAGCCCTACGGCAAGAGTCTGGTGGGCTGGAACGACCCCTTCGTCTACACCATGATCATCGCCGGCATCGTCGTGTTGATCGCCTTCGTCTTCATCGAGACCAAGGTCCCCGACCCGATGTTCCGCCTCTCCCTCTTCCGGATAAGGGCCTTCGCCGCCGGCAACATCGCCCAGTTCCTAGCCTCCATCGGGCGCGGCGGGATGCAGTTCATGCTGATCATATGGTTCCAGGGGATATGGCTTCCCCAGCATGGATACGACTACACCTCCACCCCGCTTTGGTCGGGAATCTACGTGCTGCCGCTCATGATCGGCATGGTCGCGGCCGGGCCGATCGCCGGGAAGCTCTCCGACCGCTACGGCGCGCGCCCCTTCGCCACCACCGGAATGCTGATAACCGCGGTTACCTACCTGATCATGATGGCGGTGCCGCCCAACTTCTCCTATCCGCCCTTCGCCCTGCTCATCTTCGTGAACGGCGTGGGCATGGGCCTGTTCGTCTCGCCCAACACGGCATCGATCATGAACTCGGTCCCCGCCCGGGAGCGTGGGGCGGCGTCGGGGATGCGCGTCACCTTCGGCAACTCCGGAATGCCGCTCTCCATGGGCCTCTTCTTCACCCTCATGGTCTTCGGCCTGAACGCCACCGTGCCAAGCGCCATGTACAAGGGCCTGGTCGCGCACTCGGTTCCGGCCACCGTGGCCGCCCAGCTCTCCCACCTTCCTCCGCTGGGGTATCTCTTCGCGGCATTCCTGGGCTACAACCCGCTGCAGCAGCTGCTGGGACCGAAGCTACTCTCCTCGCTG
>JAKAEN010000157.1 GCA_021818355.1 Actinomycetes bacterium
GGCGATCAAGGACGGCGTTCGCCCGATCCCCCGCAGCACAAGTGGATACGTGGTCGAGGTGAACCTGAGCAGGAACCTCGTAATGTTCGTCAAGAGTGGCACCCTCGAGTACACGTTGAACACTTCGACCGGAGGGGGATACACCTACACGGTGGACGGCGAGACCGCCGTGGCGGCCACTCCGGTGGGGACCTTCCACATCATCTGGGAGGAGGACGGCCTCGTCGTCAACTCGTTGGGCGAGCTTTGGCGCCCCAAGTTCTTCTACAGCGGATTCGCAATCCACGGCGATTCCTTCGTGCCGCCCTATCCCGCCTCTCATGGCTGCGTGCGAGTGAGCAACGAGGCGATCGACTGGATCTGGGAACAGAACCTCGCGCCCATCGGAACCACCGTGTGGACCTACTGGTAGGCCGGGCCGGCATCGGCGTCAGCTAAGCGACCCCCAGATAAGGATCCTCTTGAAGGGGTAGAAGAACGGCCTCTCGTAACCAAGGCGCTTGAGAATGCGGGCCTTGTAGGACTCGACGAATTCCTGGTAGTCGTCGGGTTCGAGGAGGCGCTTCACCCGGTTCATGGACGTCCCCTTCATCCATTCCACCAGGGACTCGGTGTCGGCCAGGATGTGCGTGTAGACCTGCATCCTCACGAGTTGCCGCTTGAAGCCGAGCTCGTAAAGCAGCTTCGAGTACTCCTCGGGCTTCAGGACGTTGACGGCGACAGGATCGGGTGGCGCATCGCCTCCAAGGCGCTCGCGTGCCAGCTCGGTCAGGACGAGGTGCGAGGCATGATCCCAGTTGCCCGGCACCTGCACCGCCAACTGCCCCCCGGGCGCAAGAGATTTGCGCCAGCGCCCGAGCACCTCACGGTGTTCCCCAACCCACTGCAGCGCCGCGTTGGAAAAGACGACGTCGACATCCGATCCAACCCAGGTGGCGATGTCGCCGGCGGCGAAGGTGACGCCGACGCGGGCCACGGAGTCCGCCCGCGCGAGCATCTCCGGCGAGGAGTCGACGCCAAGCGTATGCCCGGCCCCGATCCGCTCGTGAAGGGACACGGTTAGGCGCCCGTCGCCGCAGCCAAGGTCCACCAGGCTTGCGCCCGGTTTGGGCTCGAGAAGCCCGGCCAGGTCCCAGAAGGGCTGCTCGCGCTCGGCCGCAAAGAGGTCGTACTGATCCGGGTCCCATGGCGAGCCAGCCACAACTCTCCTTCGCGCTTCGCGCCCGCCTCGATCAGGAGTCGAAGCCCAGGCCTATCCGATCGAGCAGCCTAAGCCACCCGTTGCGCCGGCCGCGCCTGTCCGCCCCTGCCAACGATGCCCGCGTCGCCTGGATCCCGAGATAGCGGATCGGCTCGGGCGGGAAGGGGACCGGACGTGACCTGACCAGCTCGAGGCTGGAGATCTCGGTCTTGTCCCCGAACATCATCTCGTTCATCACGCGTGCCGCGAAGCGGGTGGAGGCGACTCCCAGGCCGGTGAAGCCGGTCGCGTAAGTCACAGCTCCGCGATTGGTGCTGCCGAAGAACGGGAAGAAGCGCGAGCAGGTATCGATCGCCCCGCCCCAGGAATAGTCGAAGCCGACGTCGCGAAGCTGAGGGAAAGTGGCGTAGAAATGGCCGGCCAGCAGGTTGAAGGTGGCCTGCCGCTGCTCCAGCTCAGGACCCATCTTGCCGCCGAAGTGATAGATCGCGTCATAGCCGCCCCAAAGGATGCGGTTCTCGGCGGTTAGGCGATAGTAGTGGAACAGATTGGAGGAGTCTCCGACGCCTTGGCGGGAGGCCCAGCCAACTTCCTTCATCTGCTCGGGTGTTAGCGGCTCGGTGGCCAGCGCATAGTCGTAAACCGGAACCACGTAGGCTGCAAGCCGCTTGACGAGTGGAGGAAAGGCGTTGGTGCACAGGGCAACCCGCTGGGCGCGAACGCTGCCGTAGCGGCTCCCCAGGACCATGTCCGGCCCGTCGCTCTGCAGCGAGGTGACCTTGGTGTAGTCGAAGATCTCGACGCCCATCGCCTCCGCGGTTCGGGCGAGGCCCCATGCGAGCCTGGCGGGATTGAGCATGTAGGTGCTGTCCTTGCGCCATAGTCCGGCCAGGTACGTTGGCGAGCGGATCTCCGAGGCGATCGCCTCGGAGTCGAAATAGACCGCTTCGCGGCCCAGACGCCGCTCCAGGTCGGCACCCTCGAGCAAGTTCGCGATCTCATGCTCCCGGGTGGCGACCTCGAGCTCCCCGCTCTCCTCGAGATGGCAGTCGATGCCCCACCTTTCGGTGTCGGCCTTCAGGCCTCTCAGGTTCTCCAGGCCCAGACGCTCTAGCTTCTCCGCCTCGGACGGATACCGGTCAAGGGCGACGCCGGCTCCGTGGGTGAGCGTGGAGGCGGCGAAGCCGCCATTGCGCCCTGAGGCGGCGCCTCCGCACACCTCGGCCTCCAGGACGCAGACTCTAAGGTCGGGTCTGCGCTCCTTGGCGACGATTGCGGTCCAAAGCCCGTGAAAGCCGCCACCCACCACGGCCAGGTCAAAGGTGCGGTGGCTCTTCAGCGGTTCGCGGGGCTCGGGGGCCGATGGATCATCGAGCCAAACCGGAATCGTCTTTGCATCGGCGAAAGACTCCCTGATCCGGCCCTGTTTAGAACGTGAAAGCATACGCCCTCCACTCATCCAGTCTTCACCCTGGCCAGGTGCGACCGCTCCAAGTGGCACGCCCGAGCCGGGCCTACTTCGCAAGCCTAAAGCAGCGCTGTAGCGCACGGATGCGGTGACCTCGGTCATCTTTGCGCCATTTTTGTTGACAAGCCACAACCGGATCGTCAAAGCTTTGGCCGAGAGCAGCCCTTTCTTGGCCGCGCCGGATTGGAGGTACACCATGCTCGCTTTGAGGTTGAAGTCCTGGAAGAGCGAAGCCGTTCTCGAGGAGGTGCCCGAGCCCCAGCTGCCGCCGGCCGGGGCGATCATACGGGTGCTGGGGGCCGGCGCGTGCCATTCCGACCTGCACCTGATGCACGACTTCGAGGCGGATCCGATGGGCTGGGGGCCGCCGTTCACGCTGGGCCACGAAAACGCCGGCGAAATTGTCGCCCTCGGGCGCGAGGCCTTCGGTCTCGAAGTGGGTCAGAAGGTGGCGGTGTACGGACCCTGGGGATGCGGACATTGCCGCCGTTGTGCCATCGGGGAGGAGACCTACTGCGAGAACGCCGCTCGGATAGGTGCGGCCGGAGGGGGGCTCGGCCTGGACGGGGGCATGGCGCCACTGATGGCGGTGCCGGACACCCGTCTGCTGATTCCCCTGGGCGACCTGGATCCGGTGGAGGCCGCTCCGCTCACCGACGCGGGACTCACCCCCTACCACGCCGTCAAGCGATCCCTACACAAGCTGATCCCCGGCTCTGCGGCCGTGGTGATCGGCGCCGGAGGGCTGGGGCACATGGCGGTGCAGATACTGAAAGCCGTAAGTCCCGCGAAGGTCATCGTGGTCGACACCCGCGCCGAGGCACTTGAATTCGCCAGGAGCCTGGGTGCCGACGAGACGCTGATCATGGGCGACGACACGAGCGCCCGCATCACCGAACTGACAGGAGGGCAAGGTGCCGAAGCCGTCATCGACCTGGTCGGCGCCGATTCGACGATAACTCTGGGGATGCGCGTGGCGCGGACCCGGGGCGACCTCTCCTTGGTGGGGCTCGCCGGTGGAAGCGCCCCCTTCAGCTTCTTCTCGAGCCGTTACGAGGTGGAAATGGCGAGCACCTACTGGGGCACGCGTGCCGAGCTCATGGAAGTGATCTCCCTCGCCCAGGGCGGGCTGATCCGCTCTCACATCCAGAGGGTCAAGCTCGAGGACGCCATCGGCGTCTACCGCCTGATGCGCGAGGGGAAGCTGGAGGGTCGGGCAGTCGTGACACCCAACGCCTGATCAGCGGCCTGGATCAAGAACCGGCCCCCGCCTGGACGGTGAACGCCGAACCGGCACTGGACTGGACCCAGGTGTCGGGGAAGGCCGCGGCCAGGGCGTGCTGAGCTCGCCATCCTGTGCAGTGGCCGGGCACCAGCAGCCCGGCACCAATCTCCGCCAGGCTCTCAACGGTGGGGGCGATGTTCGGTTCGAAGGCCTTGCCTCCCAGGTGGAACCCCCCGAAGAGCCCAAATAGCCGGCGCTCGCCAGTCAGGCGCATGGCATGGCGCACGATGTTCACCACTCCGGCATGCCCGCACCCGGTGACGACCACCAGGCCCCGGTCGCGAACGTTGACGACCAGGGCCTGGTCATCCAGGACTAGTGGGTCGTGCTCCCATCCCGTTCCAACCCAATGCTGGTGGGCAGGGGGCATGCCTCGTTCAAACTCCGTGGTCCGGTCCACCTCGCCGGTGATCAGTATCCCTGCCTCGGCCAGCAGCGACGGAAAGCGCCGTTCGACGATTTCGAAGCCCTCTCCCTGCAACGCCTTGCGCGATAGGGTGGGCATTTCGAAGCCGCCGCCCGGGACCGCGAGCCTGCGCCTGGTCCAGACCAGGGGGTGGATGACCATCGGCATCGGTTTGCGCCCTCGGCGGCGAGCCAGGCCCTCCAGGCCGCCGGCGTGATCGAAGTGACCGTGGCTCAAGACCACTGCCTGCACGTCCTCGAATTCGACCCCCACGCGGCCGGCGTTGGTGACCATGGCGTCCGGCGAGAGCCCTGTGTCGAAGAGGATCGTCGACCGCTCTGAGCCGCGACGCACGGATACGAGCGCGGAAAAGCCGTGCTCCGCCACCAGGCCCACATGGGTACGGCCGCCCTCGAACTGTCCCGAGTAGGCAACCCCCGCGCCGAAGCCGGGGCGCACCAGGCCCGGGCCACCCTCGGCGAGGGCATCGTAGAAATTGTCGACGAGCACCGTCACGGTCACCTCGTCGACCGGCTCGAGGTGAACCGGATCGACGGCCGGCCCAGGCGCCTGCCTAGGGAAGCTGAGCGCAGCTTCTTCCAGGCCTTTCGTGTCGTCGCACACCGAGGGTCAGGCTACCCTTCCGGGCATTTGCGTGTCAAGGATTACCAGGCCAGAGGCAGGGCGCCTCCCCCAGGACGGCACCCGGGCGTAGGCTTGGGAATCCGGCAGGAAGGAGAGGTGATGCAACTCGGTATGGTCGGCCTCGGCCGAATGGGATCAAACCTGGTGAGGCGGATCATGGCCGCCGGGCACGAATGCGTCGTATACGACACGAACCCGGCTCCTGGCAAGGAGCTGGAGGCGCAAGGGGCGACGGTGGCAGACTCCTTGGCGGACCTGGTGTCCAAGCTGCGCGCCCCGCGGGCCGTGTGGGTGATGCTTCCGGCGGGGGAGATCACCGAAGAGGCGGTCTCTTCACTGGGTTCACTTTTGAGCGCGGGCGACGCGGTGATCGACGGGGGCAACTCCTACTACCGAGACGACATACGCCGGGCCCAGAGCCTGGCCAAGTCGGGCATCGACTACCTGGACGTGGGCACCAGCGGCGGCGTGTGGGGCCTCACCAGGGGATACTGCCTGATGATAGGCGGGAACACCGCGGCTTACGAGCGGCTGGAGCCGATCTTCGCGGCGGTGGCGCCCGGCCTCGAAGCCGCGCCCCGCACCGAGGGCAGGAGCGGCGAGCCCAGCGCGGCGGAGAAGGGATACCTGCACTGCGGCGCCAGCGGGGGTGGCCACTTCGTGAAGATGGTCCACAACGGCATCGAATACGGCATGATGGCCTCCTTCGCGGAGGGCCTCAACATTCTGCGAAACGCCAACGCCGGCATGGTCGGACGGGAATCGGACGCCGAAACCGCTCCCCTCGAGCACCCTGAGTTCTACCAATACGACTTCGACATCGCCGACGTCGCAGAGGTATGGCGGCGGGGAAGCGTCGTCTCCTCCTGGCTGCTCGACCTGACGGCCGAGGCGCTGGCCGCCTCAGGCGACCTGCATGACTTCTCTGGCCTCGTCTCCGATTCCGGAGAGGGGCGCTGGACGGCAATTGCCGCAATAGAGGAGGGGGTTCCCGCCCCCGTGCTGTCCAACGCGCTCTTCTCCCGCTTCGCCTCCCGCGACCTCGATCATTTCGCCAACCAGGTGCTCTCCGCAATGCGCAAGGGGTTCGGCGGCCATCAGGAGAAGCCGTCCGGCGGTGCCTGAGTCGCCTCGCGAGTCGAAAGGAGAGGGCGTGCCATGAGCGGCGAGATCCTGGGCATCGACATTGGTGGAACGCATTTTCGGATGGGCCTCTGCTCGGCGGAGGGTGAGCTCCTCAAGCACGAAATGCTCCCCACGGACTCGCTCGAGAGCCCGGCGGACGGACTCAAGCGCCTGGTCAAGGCGGTGGATCCGCACGGGAGGGCGGAGCGGGCGGCGGCGGGCGTGCCCGGGATCGTCGACTACGACGCCCAGAGCCTCCTTTATGCGCCCAACCTCCCCCAGGGCTTTCCCCAAGGGCTCTCCGGCGCCGCGATCAGCAAGGCCATCGGCACGGAGACAATGCTGGTGAACGATGCCGACCTTGCGGCGATCGGCGAGGCCTATCTCGGAGCCGCGGCGGGAAGTCAATCGATGGCATACGTGACGATATCGACCGGCGTGGGAGCGGGCGTCGTGATCGGCGGCCGGCTGCTGCGATCCCGCTACTCCATCGCCGAGCTTGGCCACAGCTATATCGAGGCCAAGCTGGCCGATAGATCCGGCGCGGGCTCCGTCGAGGCCGAAGCGTCCGGAACCGCCCTCGGACGTAGGGCGGCGGCCCTCGGGATCGACGGAGGTGGCGCGGCCCTCGTGAATCGAGCCTCCCTAGGAGACCCCCCGGCCGTGGCCGAAATGGCCGCATTCGCAAACTGCGCCGCTGTGGCGCTGGTGAACATGGTGCAGCTTTTCTCGGTCGAACTCCTGGTTGTCGGAGGCGGAGTGATTCTGGGCGGCGGCGTCACCGAGCTGATCGGAGCCCGTCTCGGTGAGCTGACA
>JAKAEN010000158.1 GCA_021818355.1 Actinomycetes bacterium
GGTCTCGACCTGGTCGTTCATTACGACCTGCCCGAGGATCACAAGGCCTACGTGCATCGTTCGGGCCGCACCGCCCGTGGCGGCGCCGAGGGCGTGGTGGCCTCGCTGGTTCCGCGCCACCAGGTGCGCGAAGTGGTTCGGCTTCAGAAGGTCGTCGGCCTTGAGTCAGGCGTCGTCCAGGTCTCCCTGGCCGATCCCGGCCTGGCCGGCATCTCGCGCGGCGAGGAGTGCGCCTCCGAGCCGGTCGAGGTCGCCGTTCGCCAGGAGAGGTCCGAGTCTGGCTTCCAGCGTGGCGCCCGGAGCAGCTATCGTGGACGCCCGCGGGCCGCATCGGGGCGCGGACGGCGCTACTGATCAGGTAATTGCTCGAAGCGGCATGGCCCGCTTCGAGCCCATAAAGCTATTGGCGGGATTGCTCCGATTCGAAGTGACGAATCGAGACCAATCCCGCTAATATGTTTCTTGGCTCAAGATGCTCGCCCTAAGCCCTCCGGCATGGCGAGCCGGCAACCGCTCCCGCAAGACGGTGCCCCCGGAGGAAGAGCTGGCCTGCCGCAAACGGTAGGCAAGGCGGGACTCTCGGCGCCCAAGTGCCGGTGTCCCTCTTACCTTGAGGGAGGACCGATGGCGCGAATGTCTGGCTGACGCAACCAAGTGAATCCGCGCCCGTACGAGCCTTGATGCTCCGGGGCGGGTGGGCATGCCGTCAGCGCATGCAACTTCACGCAATCAGCAACCGTTTCGAAGGCGTGCAACGCCTTATTGCGGCCGAAGGCCGACGCTTCACACCAGGAGAGACAAATGTCCCAGTGGGGATTTGAGACACGACAGATTCACGCCGGCGCCGCTCCGGACCCGACCACGGGTGCCAGAGCTACGCCTATCTACCAGACCTCCAGCTTCTCGTTCCGCGACACGGCGCACGCCGCCGCCCTCTTCGACCTTTCGGAGCCGGGCAACATCTACTCGCGGATCATGAACCCCACCCAGGCGGTATTCGAGGAGCGCATCGCCGCTCTCGAGGGAGGGGTGGCGGCCCTTGCCACCTCGAGCGGCCAGGCTGCCGAGACGCTGACATTCCTCAATCTCGCCGAAGGAGGCGGGCACATCGTTGCGGCGGCCTCCCTTTACGGCGGAACGTACAACCTTCTCCGCAACACGCTTCCCAAACTGGGCATAACGGCGACGTTCATCGACGACCCCGATGACCTTTCCGCCTGGGAGGCGGCGATCCGCCCCGAGACCAAGGCGTTCTACGCCGAGACCATCGGTAACCCCAAGGGCGACATCCTCGACTTCGAGGCGGTTTCCACCGTCGCGCACGCGCACGGGATCCCGCTGGTGATCGACAACACCCTCGCGACTCCATTCCTGGCACAGCCGCTGCGGAACGGCGCGGACATCGTGATCCATTCGGCTACCAAGTTCATCGGCGGCCATGGGACTTCGATCGGCGGGATCATCGTGGACGGCGGGACCTTCGACTACGAAGGCAGTGGCCGCTTTCCCGGCTTCACCGAGCCCGACCCCAGCTATCACGGCCTTGTCTTCTCGCAGCTGCCCGAGGCTCTCTTCCCTGCCCGGTTCGTCCTGAAGGCGCGCCTGCAGTACATGCGAGACATCGGCGCGAGCACCACCCCCTTCAACTCCTTCCTCTTTCTGCAAGGGGTGGAGACGCTCTCCTTGCGCATGGAGCGCCACGTGCAGAACGCCCAGGCGGTTGCCGAGTGGCTGGAAACCCGTGACGAGGTGGCCTGGGTCTCCTACGCAGGCCTGGCCTCAAGCCCGTGGCACGCCCGGCAGCAGCGCTACCTGCCGCGCGGGGCGGGCGCAATTCTCGCCTTTGGCATCAAGGGCGGGGCGGACGCGGGGCGGCGCTTCATAGAGGGTTTGGAGATCTTCAGCCACCTGGCCAATATCGGAGATGTCCGGAGCCTTGCGATACATCCGGCATCGACCACACACGCGCAGCTGTCCGAGGAGGATCAGCGTTCGACCGGGGTCACTCCCGATTTGATCAGGCTCTCGATCGGCCTGGAGACCATCGACGACATCTTGAGCGACCTGGAGGCCGGTTTCCGTGCCGCCAAGGGTGACTGAAGCAACCAAGACGGCGCAAGCCTGGGAGAGCGGCGACCCGTCGGACGGTCGCCGCTTCCTGCGCGCCTTCGACGACGGTGAGTTCATCACTGAGTCCGGGATTGCGCTCGGGCCGGTGGATGTGGCGTTCGAGACCTGGGGGCGCCTGGATGCATCGGGCGGCAACGCCGTGCTGGTCCTTCACGCCCTGACCGGCGACTCGCACGCCGCCGCCGACGAGGGCGGCCAGGACCGCACCGCAGGCTGGTGGGAGGGGCTGATTGGGCCCGGCGCCGCGATAGACACCGATCGCTGGTTCGTGGTCTGCCCCAACGTGCTCGGCGGTTGCCGCGGTACGACAGGACCGTCGTCCATTGCCCCGGACGGGAGGCCCTACGGCTCGAGGTTCCCGGCCATAACCATTAGAGACCAGGTGGCGGTGGAGCGGCGGCTCGCCGAGGCCCTAGGCATCGAAACCTGGGCCGCCGTCATCGGCGGCTCCATGGGGGGCATGCGTGCGCTCGAGTGGGCGGTCTCATATCCTTCGCGCCTCGAGCGCGCGGTCTTCCTGGCCGTCGGGGCGGCTGCCTCGGCCGAGCAGATCGCCCTCTGCTCGCTTCAGACGCGGGCAATCCGTCTCGACCCGAACTTCGCCGGCGGCGATTTTTACGGGCTTGGAGCAGGACCATGGGAGGGCATGGCCGTGGCCCGGGGAATCGGCCAGCTCAGCTACCGCAGCGCGGAGGAGATGGAGAGGCGTTTCGGCCGCTCGAATCAGGCGGACGAGGATCCCATGAACGGGGGTCGCTACGCCATCGAGTCCTACCTCGACCATCACGGAGCGAAGCTGGCGCGCCGCTTCGACCCCAACTCCTACATCGCCCTCAGCACCGCTATGAACCACCACGACGTCGGTAGGGGCCGGGGTGGGCTTCGCGCGGCGTTGTCTCTGGTGGAGGCGCAGACGACCGTGGTGGGCATCTCCTCGGATCGCCTCTACCCGCTCTCCCAGCAGCACCAGCTGGCGGCCCTCTTGCCCGGTGGGGCGCCCGCGCGCGTGATCGACAGCGAGGTCGGACATGACGGGTTCCTGGTCGAGCTGGACGGGGTCGGGTCCGTCATCTCGGAGACGCTCGCCGATCACTGAGACTTCAACCGCAACGGTCCCGCAGCGTCGCCTTTGGGCGGCAGACGCGGGTGTAGTCATGCCTCCCGCCGACCACGCGGCGGTGACGTTCTTCCCTATCCGCAGGTCCTGCCAAGGGCCATAATTGCGGGGTCGGGGCGAACAAGGAGGTGTGGGATGCTTGTCGGCATGGGGATCCCAATCCTGCTGATCGTCATCGTCGTGCTCGCGGTGTGGGTGGTCCGCTCCCGCCGCGGCGCCTCGGGTGGTGCCCCTTCCAATCCTGCGGATCTTGCGCTCGAGCACGAGCCCACCGCCAACCATTCCGTGCGCACTCCCGCCATGGTCGGCGCCCGTGAACGGCGCCTAGAGGAGGAGCTGGGGCGTTGGACCGGCGCCGGTCTGATCACACCTGCGGAGTCTCAGGCAATAATCGTCTTTGAAGAGGGCAGGCGCACCAAGGCCACGGCCGAGCATCCAGCGGCCCGCCCCCGTAAGATCCCGGCTGCCGCGGAGGCGATGGGATACTTGGGCGGAGCGCTGGTGGTAATCGGCATGACCCTGACCACTACGCGGTTCTGGGCCGACTTTTCCGTGCCGACCCGGTTGATCCTGACCGGCGTGGTTGCCGCGGCACTCATGGTTGCCGGAGGCCTGATTCACGAGGCCGCGGATCCGGCGCTGGCTCGCTTCCGCTGGTTCATCTGGCTCGCATCCTCCGCCGTCACCGGAGTCTTTTTCGCCGTGCTTGGCATGCAGCAGATCGACCTCTCCCCCCAGGCGACGACGTTGCTCACCGCCGCCGCCATTTCGCTGCAGTCCGGGCTGCTTTGGTGGTGGAGGGATCGCCCCATCCAGCAGATGGTTTCCCTGGGAGGGCTTCTCGTGGCCGCCGGCGCCTTTGCCGCCGTCGTCTTCGGCCAGCCCAGCGAGGGGCCGCTCGGCGTCGCCCTGTGGATCGTGGGAGCGGGGCTGGTGATCGCGGCGCTGCGCAGGCTCACCCCGAACTTCGAATTCACCGAGGCGACCGGAGCCGCGGCCACGGTGGTCGGTGGCATCTTCATCGTGAACGGATGGAGAGGCGGAGGTGCGCTCTTCCTTGCAGCAACGGCCGCTTTGCTCCTTGTCCTGGCCGAGCTGCCTGGGGTTCTCCCGAGCCGCACCGACCAGCTGATCCTGGGTGTGGTCGGCCTGGTCGGCGCTTTCGAGGCTGTCCCGGCGAACCTCTCCTATTACGCGAACCAGGCCGCAATCCTGTCCGGCAGCGTGACGTGGCTGATCGGCGCGCTGGTCCTTTACGTGGGGATTCGGAAGGTGGTTCTCACCCCGCGCCTGGCTGAGGCCGCGGGTGGCGGGGTTCTGGTTGCCGCCGCCGCTATCACGGCGAATCAATCGGAGCCCTTCGCGCTCGCCTGTGGCGTGACGACCTCGGTCCTGCTGGTTGCATTGGGAACTCGACCCGGGCTCGTCCTGATGTCCGCGTTCGGCTCGGTCGGACTGCTTATCTACGTCACCTGGAGCGTCAACTACTTCTTCCCCGGACAGGCCCGTGCCCCGATCGTGATGACCGTCGCCGGATTGCTCGTGATCGCCGTCGCGGTTTGGATGGCGAGGCTGCGTGGACGCTTCGCCAGCGAGCTTCGCAGGCATGGTGGCCCGACGGAAGGCGCTCCAGGGGAGAGGCGCTCCTGAACGGCGTGAAATTTTTCCGCCCATGGTCGCCTTTCGTGCGTAAGAATGTAGCGAAACCGTGATCTAGGTCGGTTAACGCATCAGACAGTAGGCATTTGATTCGAAAATGTGCGTTAGCTAATCTCCTCCCCATCCCGGAGCGGATGCTCTGTGACTTGGCGTCGCGCTACGTTGGAAGCGGACCTTGGCCAGGCCTTGCGACGGTCGCCCGCGCGAGCCGCGGGAGGGAGGTTTAGCCGGCGCCGAGCCGCCTCTTCGGATGCCGACCTTTCAGGTGAAAGGACGACGATGTCAGTGGAGACGCGCGCGCAGATCTTGGAGGAGCACTTTCACCAGGACATGATTGCGCTTTGCTATGCGCTGCGTGAAGAAGGATATTGGCCCGCGCGCTTTTATCGCTCCGTCGTGGAGATCGGCGGCCTACGTGCCGCCAAGCGGCTTCTGCACTCGGTCAATTACAGCGAAGGCTTTCTTCGCCTCGAGGCCATGGGTCGTCTGGCTTGGAGCATCGAGTCGCACGCGCTCTTCTCCTGGTATCGGGAGCTCTTCAGCGAGGAGGAGCTCGACGTCGCGAGATCGAGGCTGATGGCCTTTGGCTTCAGCGCCCATCTGGGTGGCCGTTACGCACCCGAGCCCCCCGCCTGGTACGACGAGATCTCCGCGTCGTAGACGAAGGGAACCTCTGCGGGCCGCCGCTAAGAAGCCCCCTCGAACTCCATGCAGGTGGCCACGCAGGCCTCGTTGCCTTCCGGGTCGGCCAGCACCCACCATGAGGGGGCGTGCTCGCTGGTGACGAGCCGGCCCCCGGCGGCAAGTGCCGCATCGATGCGCGCCGGGGCAAGCTCGAGCGGGACGTAGACGTCGACGTGCAGCCGGTTCCGCTGGGGCCGGGGCGCATCCATTTGCTGGAACCAGATCCAGGGGCCGGCCGCCTCGGGGTCGAAAAGGTCCTCCTCGCCCAGGGATACGTAGCCGAGCACCGCCTTCCAGAAGGGCATCACCATCGGTAGCGACATGGCGTCGATCGCCAGGTGCACCTCCTGGACAGGGTTGTCTCCGGCGCCTAGCCCCAGTGCGCGCGCCTCGACCGATATTGCCCGGGCCAACGCGGCGTGGGCCCCGGTCGGGGAGCCCGTGTCCTTGAACGGCAGCCGCACAGTGACGCTCGCCGGGCGCATATCGACCTCGGTGCCGCAGGCATGGCCGGCTCCGAGCCGGGCCACCTGGGAAACCAGCAATGCCCCTTCTTCCAGTGAGCCGATGGCGAAGCGTGCCGCGACGGATGTGGCCAGGACGCGCCAGTCCTCGACTCCGTCGTAGGCGTGAAATTGTGCAGCAGTGATCTGATCGCTCATTGGCCAAGGGTATCAAGCTCCGACGTCGTTGTTTTCCTGGGCCGGTGCGAATGGTTGCGGCGACCGAAATCTGCGGGCTCCGCCGGGAAAATCGTTCGGGGGCCCGTTTCGCGGCGCCCGGAACTCCCGGCGAAGGCTTTTGATGAGCCGGCCCTTTCTTTGGCGCCCCATATCGCGTTACCTTTCCTGTAGTGGCGCCAGCCACCCCGGTTGACCGGGTCCTCATGGCCCGAGCGTGCCGTTAGAGGCCCGCCTCAGGCCGTCGAACGGGGAGATGAATCATGGCCGGACCCAAGTTCGTACGCTTCTTCGAAGAGTTCGGGATCGACGACGTTCCCCTCGTGGGGGGCAAGAATGCGTCGCTCGGAGAGATGTACCGGCACCTTTCCGGGGCCGGAGTCCGAGTGCCCAATGGCTTCGCGGTGACCGCCGAGGCCTACCGTCATGTCCTGGCGGAGGCAGGCGCCCTCGATCGCCTGCACGAGGTTCTCGACGACCTCGACCCCGGGGACGTCCACGATCTTGCGCGCAGGGCCAAGAGAGCCCGGGAGATCGTGTATGGCGCCCCGCTGCCCTCGGATCTCACCGCGGAGATCCTGGAGGGCTACAAGCGGTTGCAGGATGAGTACGGTTCGGAGGTGAGCCTGGCGGTGGAT
>JAKAEN010000159.1 GCA_021818355.1 Actinomycetes bacterium
TCATCTCCTCCGAGGGCCGCAAGCGCGAGATTCTCTCGCACTTTCCTGGCGCCCTTTGTGTGGACATGGAGACCGCCGCCGTCGCCCAGGTGGCATCAGCGGCGGGCTGCGAGTGGGCGTCGGTCCGGGTGGTCTCGGACAACGCCGACGAAAGCTTCGACTCCGCCGAGGTGCTCGCCTTTGCCGGCGAGGAAGGGGCGGAGTCGATATCGGCTCTGCTGGTCAGCCTCTGCGGGCTCTGACGACTCGCCGGGTGCGAGCGATCAGTAAAGGCCGGGCACCCTCTTGCGCCTGCGTATCCCCTTGGCCTGCTCGGTGAGCAGGGTCAGATGGTAATCGAAGTCGTCCTCGCGGTCCATGAAGTGCTTGATGTTGGAGATGGCCGCGTAGGTGAAGGGCTCCATGCACAGCACCCACAGGACGGCCGACGCCAACTCCTGGTCCGCCATGCCCGACATCGTCTTTCCCGGCACGTGCAGGTAGACGGTGTAGAAGGGTGTGGTGGCGAAGCCCATGATCATCGCCAGGATCCAGGAGGAGATGGTGGTGAAGAAGATCGGCACCACTCTCTTGATCTCGGGGAAGACCCGCGGCTTGATGGGGGGCGAATCGACCAGGTGGATCCAGAGAAGCATTCCGGTGGCCACGAAAGTGAAGTGCGCGAAGTTGTGCACCCACTGATTGGTGATCGAGAGGTCGAGCAGGGCGGGGAAGTGCCATCCCCACATTGCCAGGTTGAAGAGTATGAAGCCGACCAGAGGCTTCATGAAGAAGTTCCCCACCTTGCGCAGCCAGGAGGTGCTGTCGCTGACCAGGAAGGTGCGCCCCAGCTTGCGGCGCCAGCCCACCGGCAGGCCCCGGTAGATGACCAGCCAGGGGGCGGAGAGGACGAGCAGTGGCGGGGCGTAGGCCATCAGCAGCACGTGCTGGAGCATGTGGATCCACAGGTACTTGTCCGACCAGTAGTCGATGGGGGACATGACCGCTATGACAAGGACGAAGATCCCGCCCGCGAAGAGCGTGGCCCGCAGCCTTCGCGCCTTCGGCGGACGTCTCGAGCCCCGGGCGATGGCCCGCTCCAGACGGCGGTAGCCCGCCACGTAGAGATAGACCGGTATTCCGGTGAGTACCAGGAAGAGCGGGTCGATGCTCCAGTGGCTGAGAAAATACCTCTGCAGGATCAGCAATTGGCTCCCCCTGGGGCGTGTGATCGGCGGTCGGCTCCGCTGCGGGTATCCCAGAGACTATAGGCGCTCGGACCGGCGGAGGGGGCGCGCCCATGGAGTGCGTCAAGGATCTAACCGGAGAACGTCATGTATTCCAGACTGCCGCTCCGGGTGTCGAGGCGGGTCACCGAACCCTTGGCGCAGGCGAGGGCTTCGGGCGAGAACTTCCCCAGGAGATCCAGTGCCGCGGGTATGACGTTTCCGTGCGAGCAGAGTGCGACTGCCGCATCTTGCGCGACCAACTCATCCAGCAGGGCGTGGAGGCGGGACATGGTCGTCTCCTCGGCCAGCGATTCGCTCGCCTCCACCTCGAGGCCGAGTTCGGCTGCGGCCGGGGCCACGGTTTCCACGCAGCGGGCATAGGGGGAGGAGAGGATGCGCTCCACGGGGTTGGCCAGGAAGTAGCCTGCGATCTCCTCGGCCTGGGCCAGGCCCGAGGGACTCAGGTGGCGATGCCGGTCCATTGCGAGGTCGTCACCCCTGTGGCCCGCTTTGGCATGCCGGACGAGATAAATGATCATTCCGATGGAGAAAATCGTACTAGAGGAGCATGAAGCGTGCGCGCCGTGTCACAATGACCAGAAGTGCGCCTGGCAGAACCGTCACGTTGCTAAAACGCGCACACCTCCGTACCGAAGTTTGCACTATGGCATGAGGCGACAAAACATGCCCGGGAGGAGATCGGCGGCATGCGAACCAGGCGCGAACAGGCCAACGAGCAGGGCTTCACCCTGATCGAGCTGATGGTGGTGGTGGTGATCATCGGCATCCTGGTCTCCATCGCGATTCCCACCTTTCTGAGCGCCCGCACCCAGGCACAGAACAAGGCCGTCGAGCAGGATCTGCGCAATGCGCTCACGGTGGCCCAGACGCTTTTTGTCAAGAACGGCTACAAGTACGACACGACCACCATTCAGCACGACCTCTCCTCGATGGAACCGTCGCTCGCCTTCGCGGCCACGACCGCCACACCGAAAGTCCCGGCCGAGAACGTGATGTACTACAACGCCACCTCGGACAACATCTGCTTTGCGGGCCTGTCGGCCTCGGGCAAGATCCTGCAGATGGCGCTGGTCCTCGATCCGGCGGCCTCGAGTTCAAGCAAGGGAACCTACTTCTACATCGGAGCTTCGGCCATCGCCTGCCCGACGGCGTCATCAGCCACCGGATGGTCGAGAAGCGCGAGCGCCGCGGGCTGGTAGAGCCGGTCCCGATCATCTCCGGCTACCGCCCGGCGGTCGGGCCCGGTTGCCGGCTCCCCTCATGGGAGCCCGGCTACGGTCCCGCTAGGCCAGGCTGATCAGAGGGTCGCCTTCTTCGATGAAATCGCCCGGGGCCGCGTGCAACGCCGCAACCTCGCCGGAGGCGTCGGCCTCGACGGGTATCTCCATCTTCATCGACTCGATGACCGCCACTTGCTGGCCTTCTTGAACGCGATTCCCTATCGCGATCGAGAAGGTTACGAGCGTTCCGGACATGGGACTCTTGATCTGCACCGGCTTCCTTTCTCCTCCAGAGATCTTGCCACGCCGCCGGCAGGCGCGGCGGGCGCAGGGCGGATTCGAGGGCCGGGCGGCCGGGCCGGGAATATGATGAGCAGCGTCAGGGGGCGCCCGGTTGGCATACGAAGTGAAGCTGGACATCTACGAGGGGCCGATCGGCATCTTGCTCTCCCTGATCCAGGCGCGCAGCCTGGACGTGCACCAGATCTCCCTTAACGAGCTGGTCACCTCGTTCCTGACCGAGATCGAGCTTCGCCGAGCTCTGGATCTCGAGGTCGCCACCGAGTTCCTGCTGGTGGCGGCCACCCTCATGGAGATCAAGTGCCGGCGGCTCCTTCCCGGCGGCGAATTCGACGACGAGGACGATGCGGACTTTCTCGACGAGCGAGACGTCCTCATAGCCCGCCTCCTCGAAGCCAAGGCCTACCGGGACGTCTCCTCCGTCTTCGCCACGATGCTCGAGGAAGGCATGCGCAGGGTGGGGCGAAGGGCCGGCTTCGGCCCGGAGGTGGCCCACCTGGTCCCCGACCCCCTGGCCTCTCTCACTCCGCTGCGCCTGGCCGAGGCCTACGCCGCCGTGCTCGGGCGCAACGAGGAGCCGGAGATGCCGCCTACGCACGTCACTCCGCTCCCACGCATCTCGGTGGCGGAGGCTCGCAGAAGGATTGCCGAGCACCTTGCCAGGACGCGCAGCGCGACCTTCGACGAGGTGGTGCGGGATGCGGAGGCGCGCCTGGACGTGGTGGTGCACTTCCTGGGGATGCTCGAGCTCTTCAAGCTCGGCGAGGTGGACATCATCCAGGCTCTGGCCGAAGCGCCCATCGAGCTCAGGCTGCTTTTGGAGAGCGCCTAAGGGCGGGCCACCGGCCAAGCGGGCATTGCGCCGGGTGGTCGGGCCGCGATTAGCTTTTTAGCCCATGGACGAGGTGCTGAAACCGAGTGGAGCGGAAGATGGCCTCGCCGCGACACTGGAGGCGCTCATCCTGGTGGCCGGCGATCCGGTGACACTTGGCCAGCTCAGCCGGGCGGCCGATGCCAGCGAGAGCGATTGCGAGATCGCGCTCGACGAGCTGCGCCGCCGCTACTCCGACCCCTCCTTCGGGATCGAGATCGCCTCCCTTGCCGGGGGCTACCGTTTCGTCACCAAGGCGCGCCATCACCGGGCGATCGGCCGCTTTGCCGAGGAGACATTCGACGTCCGGCTCTCGCCCGCGGCCCTGGAGACATTGGCCATAGTCGCCTACCAGCAGCCGATCTCGCGCCGGCGCGTCTCGGCCATTCGCGGGGTCAACTCGGACGCGGTGATGCGCATGCTGGCAGTCAAGGGCTACATCCACCCGGTGGGTAGGGAGAACTCGGCGGGTTCGGCGGTGCTTTTCGCCACCACCGCACTCTTCCTCGAGCGGCTCGGCCTCTCGTCCTTGGCCGACCTGCCGGCCCTTGCCGAGTTCGAGCCCTCCGTCGAGGTGGCCGAGTCCATCGAGGCTGCTCTGCGCGAGGAGGCTTAGCTTTGCCCGAGCCCGAGCCCGAAACCGAGGGCGAGCGCCTTCAGAAGATCATCTCCCAAGCGGGAATCGCCTCCCGCCGCGTCGCCGAGGAGATGATCCTTGAGGGACGCGTGGCCGTAAACGGCGCTGTGGCCAAGCTCGGCGACCGCGCTCGGATCGGGACGGATCTGGTGGAGGTGGACGGGGTTCCGGTGATGATCGACCCGCGCAGGGTCTACTGGCTCCTTCACAAACCCGTCGGGGTGGTGTCCACCACCAAGGACACCCACGGGCGCCCGGTCGTCACCGACCTGGTCCCGGCCGAGCCCCACGTCTATCCGGTCGGGCGCCTTGACGCAGACTCCGAGGGGCTGATAATCCTCACCAACGACGGCGACTTCGCCATGCGGCTGACCCATCCCCGCTTCAAGGTGGACAAGGAGTATCTCGTCTCACTGGACAGGCCGGTGGGGCGCGACACGCTCTCCAAATTGGCGAGGGGGGTGGTCCTGGACGACGGTCCGACCGCGCCCGCAACCCTGACGCAGCTCTCGCCGACGCTGGTGCGCATGGTCATCCGCGAGGGCCGCAACCGGCAGATCCGGAGGATGTTCGAGCTCTTCTCTTTCCAGGTCGTGCGGCTGGTGAGGACGCGCATCGGCCCGGTAAGCGACCAGCGTCTCGGGGCCGGCCGCTACCGGGCGCTCACCCAGGCGGAGCTGCGCACCTTGTGGTCCGCGGCGCGCGAGGCTGGTTAGAATCCTCTCCATGCCACTTCGAGGACTTCGCGGAGCTACAACCATCGAGCGTGACTCGCGTGAGGACATCATCTCGAGGACCAAGGAGCTCTTGGCCGAGATGCTCGAACGGAATCAGGTCGACAAGGAGCACCTGGTCAGCATCGTCTTCACCGCCACGCCCGATGTGCACGGCGCCTTTCCTGCCGCCGCCGCCCGCGAGATGGGCTTCGGCGACGTGCCGCTCATGTGCGCCCAGGAGCTCGACATCGAAGGGGGAACCCCCCTGTGCATAAGGATCCTGGCTCACATCGACACGCCCAAGAGCAGGGCAGAGCTTCGCCACGTATATCTGTGGGGGGCGAAGGGGCTTCGGGACGATCTTCCCGGCTAGGCCCGGCGCGGGAAAGGGGCGAGATGGAACTGCCTGACGTGAGGCGCATCTTCGGGGTCAAGCATCCCGACGGCGCGGAGCTTGTGGTGCACGGCGGGCACATTCACGCGGCCTCCGTGAACGTCCCGGGCGACAAGTCGATCTCCCATCGCGCTTTGCTCTTCGGGCTGCTGGCCCAAGGAACCTCGCGCATCCAGGGCCTCTCCCGCGCGGACGACGTGAACGCCACCCGTGCGGCAGTCGCCTCCCTCGGGGCCAAGCTGGACGAATCCGAATACGAGCTCTCCATCACCGGCACCGGCGGCTCGCTGACCGAGCCGGACCACGTGATCAACGTCGGCAACTCAGGGACGCTGCTTCGGCTCATCAGCGGACTTCTGGCTCCTCGCGTGGGGGTGACGGTCTTTCTGACAGGCGACGCCTCGATCGTGCGCAGGCCGATGGCCAGGGTGGTCGAGCCTCTCACCGCCATGGGCGCCTACATCCTCGGCCGCCAGGAGAACCGCTTCGCACCCCTGGTGGTGCAAGGCAGGGAGCTGACCGGCATCACCTACTCGATGAGCACCCCCTCCGCACAGGTCAAGTCGGCCATCATCCTTGCGGGTCTCGCCGCCGACGGAGAGACCGCCATCATCGAGTCGACGCCCACCAGGGCCCACACCGAAGAGATGGCCCCCCTCTTCGGGGCGCGGTTGCAAGTGGAGGACGACGGCGCCAGCCGCGTAGTGCACGTGGAGCGCTCCGACCTTTCGGCCTGCGACTTCGTTGTGCCGGGGGACCCGTCCGCGGCGGCATTCTTCGTGGTGCTGGGGCTCATCGGCGAGTCCCCCGTAACCGTCGACAACGTCTACCTGGGCGCTGAGCGCGACGGCTTCGTCAAAGTCCTCCGGGCGATGGGCGGCCGGATCGAGGTGAGCCGCCTACCCTCGGGGGCTCACTCCATCACCGCCCGCCCCAGCGAGCTGACCGGCACCGTGGTCGGCCCGGAAGGAGTGCCGGGCCTGATCGACGAGGTGCCGATCCTGGCGGTGGCGGCCGCCAAGGCGCGGGGCGCCACCACCTTCCTGGGGGTCGAGGAGCTGCGCCACAAGGAGAGCGATCGCATCGCCACCACCATGGAGATGCTTGCCGCCTTCGGAGTGGAGTCGGCCGAGGTGGAGAGCGGCTTCAGGGTTTGGGGAGGGGTTCCAGTCGACCTCGCCCGGCATATGCAGCGCAGTGTCGATTCCCACATGGACCACCGCATCGCCATGTCCGCCGCGATCCTGGGCGCCGTCTCCAAGGGGGAGACGCGCATCGTCGGGGCCGACAGCGTGCCCACTTCCTTCCCGGGATTCTCCGCCCAGCTGGCGCGCTGCGGAGTCGAGGTTCGTGCCTGATCCCTCCGGGGAATCCATGCCCTAGAGCGGCATCTCCCATATCGGGAACCAGCGCTCGAGGTCCGGCTCGAGCGGCAGGTCGTTCTTCAGCAGGGCCTGCAGGGACAGCTCACGCTCGTTGTCTCGCTTCTCTCCGCCTAGCGGCGCG
>JAKAEN010000160.1 GCA_021818355.1 Actinomycetes bacterium
CGGAGCCTTGGCCTGGAACACCGCACGTGTGGCGAGGCACAGCGTGGTGCTTCAGGTGCTGTTGCGTCGTTTGGTTCTGCCATATCACTACAGAAGGGTCCGGCGGCTGCTCGACCGGCGGAGGGCTGCCGCTGAGGAATTTGTTCGCGACCACCCGGCACTCGTTGCCTATTTGCGGCGTAGCGGACAGCAATGCTGCACCGACCAGGATCTGTCATGACTGCAGCCACCGGCACCGTCATCGCCGGCCCCCGGTCACGGCCGGCATCGCCGACCGGGGTGGTGTTCCTTCTGACGGCGCTGCTCGGTTCTTGCACGGTGGGCGGGGCGGACATCATTATGGTCGGCTATCCGGACCAAGAGATTGCGGTCCTGGCGGCGGTGCTCGGCCTGGTCGTGCTCGCGCCTGCAGTCGCGTCGATGAGGTTCCAGGCCCGGCGTCTTGACCCGATGCACCCCCTGTTCTTTGCTGCGTGGGCGTTCTTCCTCCCAGAGTTCGTCGTGGCGGCGTTCCTCATCCTCTCCGGTCAGCTGGACAGCGTCGCGTCGTGGGTGCTTCAGGATCCCACCGCCGCGCGGATCGCGGCGCTCAGGATGGCAATTGTCGGCAGCCTTGGGCTCAGCGCCGGCTACCTCCTTCCCGTCGGGCGACGTATCGCGGCAAGGCTGCCGCAGCCTAAGACATTTGAGAACTCCACCGCGTTGGCCCGGCCGGCAGCGGTGCTCCTGTTGCTGTTTGGCGGCATGGGTGTCATCTGGGCCTTTCGCAATGGGGGGTTCGGGTACCAGTTCAACCTCGAGATCCCGATGTTCGGCGCGATGTTTGCGTTCCTCTCACAGCTCCTGGTAGTCGGCCAGGGCATCGTGTGGTTCTCGTTCTTCAGGCAGGGGCGCGGTTGGTGGTTGCTTGCGCTCCTTGCCCTCGGATTGGTGCTAACGACTGTTGCGGCCAGCGGCAGTCGTGGGGCGCTGTTTTCAGCCCTGGTGCTCCTGCTGGCCTGCTACCTCTATGCGCAAGATCGCCTCTGGATCCGGCGGCTGTGGAAGTGGGTGATTGTCCTGCTGGCCGGCCTGTGGGTCGGGGTCGTTTTTGGGACTTCGTTCCGCTGGATCAAGATTGAGCAACTGGGGCGGTCGGAGTCGATGAGCGCCGAGGAAGTGGCGGCGGTCGCCCGGAAGTCGGCGTCTGAAATGGGCTCGACGCCGCTTCGTGAGACGGTAAAGTTCGGCTGGGACAGGCTCGTCGAACGGCTTGACGGCCTCACCTCGCTGGGTGTCATCGTCGCAAACTCTGGGGCGCTCAAGCGGGATGAGATGGCGCTCGGCATCGATCACAACATCGCCCGCGACTTCGTGAACTCACTGGTACCGCGATTTCTATGGCCGGATAAACCGACTGTGGGCATTGCGGAGCAGATCGGCGGTCTCTACTACGGGACCGAGCACACTTCGCCGGCCGTAACCTACATGGGCGATTTGTACCGCAACTACGGTTGGGGAGGTGTTTTCCCAGGGATGTTCCTCATCGGGTTGGTCCTTCGCGCGATCTACGCATGGTTGATCGAGGGGCACGCACTCACAGGTGTGCGTGTCGGAATCTATTTCATCACGACCACTGCGGTGCAGTACGAAGGCCTTTACAGCACGTATTTCCCGACATTGTTCCGAGTGCTTGCCGTTGGTCTGGCGGGGGTCGGAGCGGCGTTCGTGACGGCCAGACTCTTCCTAGGCTCACCCCCCGGGAAGCAAGGGCGGGACGCGTCCAAGGGCTTTCGGCCGGGCATGTGAAGAGCGAAGATGGCGTACATCCCGCTGGAGTTCTGGAGTGAGTTGGTCAGATCCGGTTCTGACTTATCCGCTGTAGGTCACCCGGCGCTGGGGGCGTACAATCGGATCGCCTACCATTTCAGACTAGAGGCATTTCGGCGTGCGATCGGAGCGTCGGTCCCACATTGGCCAAACGTGCGCATATTCGAGGGCGGATTCGGCGTCGGGTTCTACCTCCAGTACTACGCTCACGAGGGCGTGAGGAGCGTGGCCGGGATCGACCTATCCGTCGCGGCAGTCGCGATGGTGCAGGGACGCTTCCAGGAGTTTCGGCTCGTGCAGGGCGACCTCAGTGAACAACTGGCTTTCCCTGAGGATGGTTTCGACTTGGTCACCGCGACCGATGTGCTGTACCACATTGTCGATGATCGACGGTGGCATCAGGCACTGGCGCAGCTTTGCGACCTCGTTGCGCCGGGTGGAGCGCTGCTGCTGACCGACAAGTTCCCGCGCGAAGGCATTCGCCAAGCCTTTCCGCACGTGCGCAGACGTTCATTGAGCGAGTACAAATGCGTCTTCGAAGAACGGGGTTTGAAGTTGGAGTACATTCGCCCTGTCTTTGTCTTGATGGACGACCCGATTACCTGTGGGGCGATGCGCTGGCTTGGCTACTTGAGCCTTGCTCAGTGGACGGTGGTCCAGAAGGTGATCAGAATGCTCTGGCATTGGCCTTGGCTTCGGGACGTCGTGGCCGTCTTTTTGGCGGGCCTGCAGTTCCCCTTCGAATGGGCGCTGGTCAGGTTGTTGGACCGGACCCCGAATCTCGAGATCCTCGTGGCTAGGAAGATCTAGGACTCGGACCTTTTGAAGCCGTGATCCGTGCCAAATATCAAACACGGCGCAAGAGAGCGCTTCGGATGGTCGGCGAGTTGTCTTGGCGGTCAACGTTTCGCGCCGCACAATGTGATAAGGAGGATCCAGTGGCCATGAGACGGAAGCACGGAATCAGCATCGTCACTTCTTACCGTGGCGAGGTTCGGAGTTTGCCCCCTTTGAAGAAGCGTGGTTTCCTAGGCGCGGTGTTTGCGGTGATGGCGCTCCATGCGGGGTGGTGTGGTGCTGGGGAGCTAAAGCTGTTCAGTAGGGAGCTGAGCGTGTTTGGCAATAACGTTCCGTCGCCCCCCCAGATCTACACCGAGGCCGATGCGACGAAGAGAGCCATGGCCCAGAAACTGCGACTATTTGCCTCGGTAGTGGGCATCAATCCGCTCGAGATCGCGGGTGAGTTCCGAATCCCGTTTTCGGACGGAACGTTTTCGGCGTACTCGACCTGCTGGGGGTCGAACGGCGGAACCGAACCGAACCTCGTGCAAACGTGGGGATACAACAACGAGTGTACGGGGCCGATCGACCCATCAAAGCCGGTAGTTGAATACACCTTTGAGAGCAACTACCTGAATCCAAACGGCGGGAACCAAGTCGAAGGGTACTTTCAATACATAAGCACAGACGGCACGATTTTGCGGCCGTGGCAGATCGAGATCCCCTTTAACGGCCCGAACGCCAACAAGCCGGTCATGTTCATTGGCGCCGATTGGTTCTCGGTATTGGATCAGACCATGACGAAGCAGCGGGTCAAGATGTATCAGCTGTTTGCGCTTGCCCACAACGTCCCGTTCGTGTTCTCCGATACGGACGACTGCGCGGGATGCTACGTGGATGTGGGCCTTGAGCCCGGGACGCCGGGTCAGCTGCTGGTCGTTACCCCGAGAGGCCTGGGAGACCTGAGGGCTGGCGCGGTCGATGCTGTTTCGCTGAGCGGCGATGGCTCGAGTGTGACCAACCTGAGCGCGTCGAACCTGGTTGGTGGGAGCGTGGCGGACGCGCTGCTTTCGGCCAATGTGGCGATGGCCAACCGAAGCACGAGCTTCGTGGAACCCCAGTTCTTCATTCCGGAAGGAATGGGCTCTGCGGGTGTCGTGATCCAGGGCAGCGGTACGAATATCTTCCCGGCGCTGGCGGTCTCCAACACGGGCGGCTCCGTCAATCGGACATGGCAGGTCGTGAACCGTGGCGACACTGGCGCCCTTGTATTCACAGAGGGGACGCCGGGCGACAACGGCCAGCTCTCCATCGACGCGCAGGGCAACGTGGCGGCGGCCGCCAGCCTTGCCGTGGGCGGCAAGGTCAACGTGGCGGAAGGGCAGGACAAGAGCGTGGGGCAGGTCGTCCTCGTAAATGGGAGCGCCACCGTGACGACGACGGCGGTGGATAAGGACTCGCGGATCTTCCTCTCGTACGCGGGGATCACCGGCCAACCCGGGACCCTCTACAGCTCCGAGATCCAGGACGGCGTGTCGTTCACCGTTCACAGCACTTCCTTGACCGACGACTCGCCGGTCAACTACTGGATCGTCAACTGAGGACGCGCACCGGGTGGCTGAGCCCGCGCCGCCAAGGAAGCCCGCTTGAGTCCACGGCCGTCAAATGAGGCGTGGCCGACCCGGCCGGCCCGCGAGTTGGTGCTGGCTTCGGCAGGGCTAGGCCTTGAAGACGGCGGCACAGCGCTGGTGGGGCGGCTGGTGGCGCGCGTCGCCGCGTCGCGATGCGTGGAACTCGGCGTCCGGTTGCGGGTTTTCAACCTCGGCGGGCCCTGCGGACTGCTAGGCGCCGTTCCGGTGCACCACTTTTCTGGCAGTCAACTCGGTATGGCGCTCGCCGTCTGGAGGCGCCAGCTACCGCCTCACCGCACACGCGTGATCTTCGACTGCATTGGCCCATCTCGAGTCCAGGCCTTCCTACCCGGACTGTGCAGGTCACCCTACGCACTGTACCTGCACGGCATCGAGGTCTGGCGCAAGCTAACGTGGGATCGGCGCCAGGCGTTGCGGTCCGCGACTATACGGCTTGCGAACTCGTCGCTCACCATCGACCGCGCAAAGGAGTTCCTCCCATGGCTCCCTCGAACCGCTGTGGTCCCACTTGCTCTTGAGGACCGTAGCCCGGGCGGGGAAGTGGACCGAGCCCTCCTGGAATCGCTTGGGGACGGATACCTTCTCATTGTGGGGCGGATGTCCCGGGTCGAGCGCTACAAGGGCCACGACGAGCTGCTGGCCGCCATGCCGAGGATCGTTGCAGCATGCCCACACGCGAGGCTCGTGATTGCGGGCGGCGGTGATGATCGCGAGCGGTTGACCCGAGTCGCGACATCGCGTGGGCTCGCGGGCCGGGTGGCCTTCACCGGGTTCGTGAGCGAGGCCACCCTTGGTGAGCTGTTCCGCCGGTGCGCCGCGTTCGTGATGCCGAGTCGCAACGAGGGGTTCGGCCTCGTTTACCTGGAAGCCATGCGCGCCGGCAGACCGTGCCTGGCGCTGCGCCGGTCCGCCGCCGAGGAAATCATCGTGGACGGGACGACGGGCATCCTCGTCGAGCCCGGCGACCAGGAGCAGCTCGCCGCCGCGCTCGTGTGCCTCCTGAGCGATGCGGCCATGGTTCGCCGCATGGGTGAGGCGGGCCGGCGGCGCTACGAGGAGAGGTACACGTTCGAGTCCTTCCGTGCCGGGTTGCTGCCGCACCTCGACCGACTGCTCGGCGTTGAAGGTAACGATGTGCGGAATTAACGGCATCCTCCGGCTGAGCGACGACGCTCCACGCATCGACCGGGCGGAGCTCCTGCGGACGCGCGACGCGATGGCGCCTCGGGGCCCGGACGGTTTCGGTGAGTGGTTCTCGCCATCGGGCCGGATCGCGCTCGGCCACCGGCGGCTCTCGATCATCGACCTGTCGCCGGCGGGCGCGCAGCCGATGGCGTGGCGCGACGGCCGCTACCGCATCGTGTTCAACGGCGAGATCTACAACTACCGAGAGCTGCGCGCCGAGCTGGCGGGGCGTGGCGTCGAGTTCCGCTCCCGCTCGGACACCGAAGTGATCGCGGCGCTGTACGCCCGCGAGGGTGTTGCGGCGCTGGCGCGGCTCCGCGGGATGTTCGCGTTGGCGATCTGGGACGAGTCCGAGGGGAGGTTGCTGCTCGCCCGCGATCCGTACGGGATCAAGCCACTGTACTACGCGGTCGCGGGCGGCACCCTGCGTTTTGCGTCCCAGGTCAAGGCACTGGAGGCGGGCGGTGTGGTCTCGCAGGAGCCCGATCCGGCGGGCGTGGCCGGCTTCCTGCTCTGGGGCTCGGTCCCCGAGCCGCTCACGCTGCGCCGGGCGGTGCGCGCGGTCCCCGCGGGCCACTTTCTGATCGTGGAGGGCGGGCGGGTCGGCGAGCCGCGTCCCCACCACCGCTGGGTTGACAATGGCGCCGTGCCACCGGCGGCCGACATCCGGGAGGCGCTGACCGGCAGCGTGCGGGCCCACCTCGTCGCCGACGTTCCCGTGGCGGTGTTCCTCTCGGCCGGCCTCGACTCGGCGCTCCTCGCGGCGCTCGCGGCTCGCCTGCTGCCCGAGCCCCCGGTGACGTTCACACTCCGGTTCGCGAGCTTCCTCGGGAGCGAACTCGACGAGGCGCCGGTTGCGGCCGAGGTCGCGCGGGCGCTGGGGACGCGCCACACCGAGCGGCTGGTCGGGCGGGAGGAGTTCCTCGACATCTGGCCGCGAGCGATCGCCGCCATGGATCAGCCGAGCATCGACGGGTTCAACACCTTTCTCATCAGCCGCGCGGCGCACGAGGCGGGTCTCAAGGTCGTCCTCTCCGGCCTCGGCGGCGACGAGCTGTTCGGCTCCTACCCCTCGTTCGCCGACGTGCCGCGCTGGGCCGGGCGCGTGCGGCTGCTGCGGCTCATCCCCGGCCTCGCCGCCGCATGGCCCGGCTTCGCTAGACGGGCGCGGCCGCGCCAGCCGCGACTCGCAGGGATGCTGCGGTACGGGGGCAGCCTGCCAGGAGCGTATTTCCTGCGCAAGGGGCTGTTCCTGCCGGAGGAGCTGCCCGGGTTGTTGGGGCGCGAAGTTGCGGAGGAGGGGCTCGCCGCCTACGACCCCATCGCGGATGCCGGCAAGCTGGTCGACGTGGCGGGCCGCCGGAGCCGGCCGCGCAGCCCCGCCGCCTGGCGCGCCGTCCACGTGATGGAGTCCACCCAGTACATGCGCAACCAGCTGCTCCGCG
>JAKAEN010000161.1 GCA_021818355.1 Actinomycetes bacterium
AACGTCCGGCGGAGCGAAGAAGGTGGCTGCCCGCTCGCTGCAGCCCTGTTCCGCAGATGACAACTTTGAGGGCCCCGCCCCTCAGTTGTGGTGCTTCTTGCCGGGCGGGCCGGGGGGCTGAGGTGGTGCGGTGGTGGTAGTAGTGGTGGTCGGCGGCGCGACCGCGTAGTCGATGGCGACGCTGGATCCGATCATGACCTGACCGGTGGGAGCCACGGCGACGACGTCTCCGGGCGTGGAGGTTGAGATGACCGGCACCAGCGAGGTCTTGAGGCCGAAGGACTCCAGTATCGCCTGCGCCTTGGCATACGGCTGTCCGACCAGTTCGGACGGGCTTACCACGACCTTCCCGCTTGCAACCAGGAGCTTGACCACTGAGCCCGGCTTTGCCTCCACGCCAGCCTTGGGAGTCTCTGCCATGACCTCTCCCGCCGGAGAGTCGGCGAAGTCGGCCACCTGTTCGGTGACCTTCAGGCCGTCCTTGGCCGCCGCCGCCGAGGCCCTGGAGTAGCTCATTCCCACCAATGAGGGCACCTTCACCTGGCCAGGCCCAGAGAAGGCCGCCCAGGCCGCCACCACCACGATGGCCAAGGCGGCGATCCCGGCCATGGCCAGGCGGCGCCGGCCGAATCGCTTCCCCACGCGGCCGGGGCCAAGCCCGGTTCCGGGCGCCGAAGGCATGTCGGAGGCCTCTGCGGCTTTCGGCGCGGGAGGCTCCTTGGGCAAGAGGCGGGTGCCGCCTCGTGGCACCCCTGCCTCCTGTAGGGTCGGCGCGCCCGCGGGAGCGGCCGTGATTGCGGCCGCGACGCCGGGGAGGTCGGTGATGGACAGCGCCGCGGTCGCCTCCTCGAGGGCGGCTCCCTCGCGTGCCGAACCCGCCAGCCTGCGCGCCGACTGGCTGACCGAGGCCGCACTCGGCCGGGAGGCGGGCTCTTTGGCCAGCATCGAGGCCACCAGGTCGGCCACTCCGTCAGGAATCGGCGCCTCCAGGCGGGGAACCTCCTGGTGCACCTTTGCATAGGCGGCGGCCAGAGGCTCTCTGTCCGCGAAGGGTGTCTCGCCGGTCAGGCATTGATAGGCCACGACGCCGAGCGCGAAGATGTCCGCTGGTGCGCCGAATTCACCGCCGGAGAGTTGTTCGGGGGCTATGTAGCGAGCGGTACCGAGCACGGAGCCGGGCATGGTGAGATCGGAGACCCCGGCGGCCCGGGCGATCCCGAAGTCGGTGATCTTCACGGAGCCGTCCGGCCGGACCAGGATGTTGCCGGGCTTCACGTCCCTGTGCACGATCCCCTGGGCGTGCGCGGCCCCAAGGCCGTCGGCGACCTGGGCTATCAGGTCGAGGGCGGTCGGCACCGGGACTCCCTGGGCGGGGAGCATGCGCGAGAGCACCTCGCCGTTGATCAGTTCCATGACGATGTAGGCGCGTATCCGTCCCGCCGCGTCCGCGGCCTCGCCGTAGTCGAAGACGGTGGCGATGTTGGGGTGTGAGAGACCGGCGGCAGCTCTTGCCTCGAAGCGGAACCGCTCCACGAAGGAGGAGTCCTGCCCGTGCTCGGTCTTGAGGACTTTGACGGCCACCTCGCGCCCCAGGACTTCGTCGGTGGCGCGCCACACGTCGCCCATGCCTCCGCCGGCTATCCAGCCAACCAGGCGATATCTTGCGGCGATCAGCTCACCACTGTCATGGATGGTCAAAGCCGGGAGCTCCTCTTTGTGCCACCATTTCAGGTGTCGGTCGACCTTCCCAGCCTAGACCGAGGTGGCCGGGTGCGGGGACTGGGCCCAGTGGGCCGCTCCGACCGGGGCCTTGGTGGCGGCCGGCCCCTTCCGGGGTCCTCCTCCGGCGACCCGCTCCTCGATTAGGTTCGGTGGGATGCATTCCACGCTCAGCCCCCCTTCCGCGCGCCTGGCCAACAAGGTGATCGAGGCCATGGCCGGTCCCGGCGCGGCCCTCAGGGCCGACCAGGAGGAGGCGGTGGCAGCCCTGTGCGTGCCGGGTTCGCGAGTGCTGGTGGTCCAGGCCACGGGGTGGGGAAAGTCCGCGGTCTACTGGGCGGCCACCGCCGTTCGGCGAGCGGAGGGTGCGGGGCCGACGCTGGTGGTGTCGCCGCTCCTCTCGCTGATGCGTGACCAGGTCGAGGCGGCCTCGCGTGCCGGCCTCAAGGCCGCCACCCTGAATTCCTCAAACGCGGGCGACTGGGAGGATATCGAGGCCGGCTTGCGGCAGGGGCGCATCGACGTTCTCCTGGTATCCCCGGAGCGTCTCGCCAATCCCGGCTTCGGCACCAGGGTGATGGAGGCTCTGGCCGGGCGGATCGGGTTGCTGGTCATCGACGAGGCGCACACGGTCTCGGACTGGGGGCACGACTTCCGTCCCGACTACCGCCGGGTGGCGGATCTGCTCGAGCGGCTGAACCCGGCCACGCCGGTCCTGGCAACGACTGCCACGGCGAACCGCAGAGTCACCGACGACGTGGCGGCCCAGTTGGGGAGCGAGGCGCTGGTGCTGCGGGGATCACTGGCGCGATCGAGCCTGGAGCTCGCCGTGGTCGGCTCGCTCGCGCCCATCGAGCGCTTCGCATGGGTGGTGGAGCATCTGCCCCTGCTTCCCGGCTCGGGCATCGTCTACGCCCTCACCGTCTCCGATGCCGAGAGGCTCGCGGCCGCAATCCGGGGAGTACACGGCGACAGCCTGGAGGTCTCCGCCTATACCGGCCAGATGGAGAGCGCCGAGCGCGAGGTGCTCGAAGAGGCGCTCAAGGCCGGCCGCGTCAAGGCCCTGATCGCCACCAGCGCGCTCGGGATGGGCTTCGACAAGCCCGACCTCGGCTTCGTGGTGCACGTTGGTTCGCCCCCTTCCCCGGTCGCCTACTACCAGCAGATCGGCAGGGCCGGCCGGGGCATCGACAGGGCACTGGTGGCACTGCTCCCCTCCGAGTCGGACGAGAGGGTGTGGAACTACTTCGCCACCGCCACCATCCCCGATCCGGCCCAGGTGGAGCGGCTCCTGGCCGGCCTCGCCACCTACGAGAGCGCCGCCGCCACCATCCCCGGGCTGGAGGCGGAGACCGGATTGCGCCGCGGGCGCATCGAGATGATGCTTCGCCAGCTGGCCGTGGACGGCGTGGTGGAGAGGCGAGAGAAGGGCTGGGCCGCGACCGGCAAGCCATGGGCTTATGACGCGCAACATTACGAGGGCATCCTTGCCACCAGGCGGCGCGAAGCGGCCATCATGCGCGCCTACGTGGCCGGAGAGGGGTGCCTGATGCAGCTCCTGCAGTCCTCTCTCGACGACCCCAGCGCAGCTCCATGCGGACGCTGCTCGGTCTGCACTCAGAGGTTGCCCGAGCCACTGCGGGAGCGGCCTTCGGCAGAGGTGGTGCAGAGGGTGAAGAGCCTGCTGAGAGGCGAGACTGTGGTGCTCGAGCCACGCAAGATGTGGCCGGGGGGTGCCTACGGCGCCAGGGGCAGGATCGTGCCGGGGGAGATGGCGGAGGAAGGGAGGGTGATCGCCTTCGCCGACGCGCCCGAGTGGCGGGAGCTGGTTCGGGAGGCGTTCGCGGTCGATGCCGCCCCTTCGTCCGAGCTGAGGGCGGCGGCAGTTTCGACGCTCGCGCGCTGGAAGGGCTCCTGGCCGCGGCGACCCGAGGTGGTTGTCGAGCTGGCCGCAGCGGGATTTGGCCGCCTGGTGGAGGGCCTGGCGGATCATCTCGCCGAGGTGGGCCACCTGGATCGAGCCGTGCTGGCGGTGGGCACCGGGCCGCACGACGTCGCCGAGATGGCCTCCGGCGAGGAGGCTGCCTACTGGAGCCGGGCTCTCGAGGCGGATGGCCGATGTGCGGCCTCGGTCCGGGGAAGGTGCGTGCTGCTCGTGGTGGATGCCACCTCCTCGCAGTGGCCGATCACCGTGGCGGCGGCCAAGCTGCGTGGAGCCGGGGCGAAGGCGGTGCTCCCCCTCCTGGTGCATCGCCGCCCCTGACCCGGCGATCGCCCGTTCATCGTGGTTGCTGGATGTCTTCCCGGCCTTCGTATGAGGGCAGGATCGCGGCCCCGGACGCTCCTCGGGCCGATGCTCCGCCACTAACCTTGGGCGATGCCCGACGAAACTCCTGGAACCGGATCCCCAGAGATGCTCCCCGAGCGAAAATACGGCTGGAGCGACCTCTTCGTCCCGCCCGAGGAGGATCCCCGCGACTACGGCCCTGTCTCCGGGGAGCGGGAGACCCTGCTCTCATATCTACGCGCCTACCGCCGGACGCTGGAGCTCAAGTGCCTGGAGCTTGATCCCGCCGCCATGGCCGCGCGCTCGGTGCCGCCTTCGGACCTCTCGCTGCTCGGACTGGTCCGCCACATGGCCGAGGTGGAACTCCACTGGTTCAGGCGTGTCATGGCGGGGGAGGAGGCGCCATGGATCTATCGCACCAAGGAGGACCGGGTCGCCGCCTTCACCGGCGCGGTGGCGGATCCCGGCGTGGTGGAGGAGGCCTGGGTGACATGGAGGGCCCAGGTCGCCTTTGCCGATGACTTTCTCGAGCGCAACCCGGAGCTGGGGGTGGTCGGCGTCTACGAGCACGGCGGGGAGCGGGAGGAGCTCGAACTACGCGAGGTGCTGGTTCACATGATCGAGGAGTACGCCCGCCACTGCGGCCATGCCGACTTTTTGCGCGAGCGTATCGACGGGCGGATCGGCCATTAGGGGGAGTGGCGCAACCTCGGCGCTGCGACCGCGGGCCAAGGCCGTGCGCCCCGCCGTTGCCTCCGAACACGAGGCCGGCGGGGCGAGTCGAGCCGGGGGCCCACAGCCGCATGAGGCACGCGGCTGTGGGATTTCGGAGGGCCTTCAGTCGGCCATCGCCTTGGCCGCGATGACCGGAGCCTCCTCCTCGGAGACGATCTGCTTGCGGGCCATCACATAGGCCAGCGAGGCCGCCATCAGTACGATGGCGAAGGCCGCCCCAACCCAGGCCGGATAGGTCACCGGGAAGAAGTTCCCGTAGACTGCCAAGCCGATCAGGACGATGGAGACCGCCGGTAGCAGTGCCCTGGTGACCAGGTTGAAGACGTTGTGCTTCACCGAGAATCGCATCAGGGCGATGTTGGCAACCAGATGACTGAGCAACCCGCCCGCGGTTGCCGCCACGATCAGCACGATGAAGCCGTTTATGGGGCCCCAAATCAGGCCGGCGATCACGGAGAAGACCAGCTCGAGGACGAAGAGCACCCACAGCGCCGGTGCCGGGGTGCGATGCTCCTTGTGCACGGTTCCCAGGCGCTCGGGGAGAAGGCCGACGCGCCCCATGTGGAAGACCATGCGGCCCATGGAGATGTTCACCGCCAGGTCGACGCCGATGATGCTGTTGATGAGGAGCACGGCCACGATGAGCTCGATCGGACGCCCCGCGTACTTGTCGATGAGGATGAGGCCGGGGATGCCGGAGGCCGCGAAGCCGCTCATCTTGTTCACGCCCCAGGCCACGGTAAGGCCGTAGGAGACGAGCAGGTAGAGCGCCACCACCATCAGCTGGGTGGTGATCATGGCCTTCTTGATGGTCTTATGAGGGGCGTGGGACTCCTCGGCAAGATAGACCGTCGCGGTCGGCCCGCCGAGTCCGGTCGAGGCCACCGCCATTCCCACCAGCAGTCCGGAGAAGCCGTTCAGAGCCAGGTGCGGGTTGTAGACGTGCAGGGTGTTGTTGGAGCCGGCATGAACGATGAAGATGATCGAGAAGATCACCAGCACCACGACCTCGATAGCCGCGGTGACCACGCCGTAGTTGAGGGCGGGGCGGATCCTGTAGTAGGAGATGACGTACGAGGGAATGATGATCACGATCGAGATCGGCAGCCAGGTCCAGCTGGGGATGTTGTAGCCGACCGAGGAGGCGATGGAGGAGACCAGTGCCGCCACGGTCAGCGCGTTGGCCGGAACCAGCAGCACGTAGTAGGCGAGGTACCCCATCCCCGCGCTGAAGGCCCACTTCTCTCCGAGCCCCGCGCGGATGAAGGAGAACAGCCCGCCTGCGCTGTTGACGTGCTTGGAGAACTGATACGGCGTGTTGATCCAGGCGAGGGCGAGAATCGAGCCGATCAGGTAGGTGAGCGGCAGCGCGCCCAGCCCGAAGGCCGCGGCGGTGGTCAGGGAGACCGCCACCGATGCAAGTGGCGAGTTGGCGATGAAGCCTTGCGCCAGGACGTGTTTGAACGTTACCGAGTTCTTGTCGAGCGATCTGTTGTCGAGGCTCGACGTTTCCGTTGACATTATCCCTCCTCCATTTCCTACCCGCTCAGAGCGGGTACTCGATAACGGTCGGCTCCCGGCCCTGCAGCGCGCCCTCCACCAGGCGCGCCACCTCCCGGGCGCCGACCGCTACCTCTCCTCTGCCGTTGCAGGCCCGAGCCAGCAACGCCAGGTCCACTTCGCGCCAGCTGACCGCGCTCGGGGGCATCCCCCGCTCGGCCATCTCCTCGCGAATCTCCGCAAAGCCGTGGTTGTTGGCGACCACCACCGGCAGCCCGAATCCCAGGTCCGCCGCGCTGGCCAGCTCGATTGCGCTGAACAGGAAGGCCCCGTCACCGACCACGGCCACCACGGGCCGCTCCGGGTCTGCGACCTTGGCTCCGATGGCCGCCGGCAGACCGTACCCGAGGGTTGCGAAGCCGGCCGGATAGATGAAGCGCCCGGCCGGCGAGAGGCCGAAGAAGTGCACGCTCCCGAAATAGGTCGCCTGGGAGCTGTCCCCGGCCAGAACCGTGTCATCGGGCAGCGACGCGCGCAGCTCGGCATGAAGCTCGGCGAAGGCCGCGCCGTCGGCAAGGGCGGCCTCCATGGCCGCCGGCCGGAGCCGTGCCGCCT
>JAKAEN010000162.1 GCA_021818355.1 Actinomycetes bacterium
GTTGCGGAACTCGGCCGCGCGGATTCCGACCGCCTCGATGGCCCCGGCCAGCTCGCAAAGGATCGCCTTGCCGGCGCGGCGGAGCAGCAGGGAAAGGGCGGTGTCCACCACGTCGGAGGAGGTGAGGCCATAGTGGACCCAGTTGCCGGCAGGCTTGCCCACCCGCGCCTGCACCACGTCGACGAAGGCCGCCAGGTCGTGATTGGTCGTCCTCTCGCGCTCCTCCACGGCGGCAACAAACTCGTCGTCCACCACCGGCCGGTTCGCGCGGACGAAGGCCGCGTCGGCCGCAGGGATCCTGCCCAGCGCCGCCAACGCTTCCACGGTGAGGATCTCGACCTCGAGCCATGCCTCCATGCGGGACCGGTCGGTGAAAACCTCGCCGATCTCGGCAAGCGTGTATCTTCCGATCAACTTCCGGCCTCCTTCATGCCTTCTCTGACTGGCGCCCTGCCGACAGGGCGCGTGCTCCGATGTCGGAGCGATACTGGGCGCCTTCGAAGTGGATCCGGGCAATCGCCGCATAGGCGCGCGCCAGGGCGTCCTCCATGCGGCCCGCGAACCCGGTCACCGAAAGGACTCTGCCCCCCGAAACCAGCAGCTCGCCTCCGGGACCGGCCTTGGTGCCGGCGTGGAAGACCTTCACGCCCGCCATGGTGCCGGCAGCCTCGACACCGGAGATGACCCCGCCCACACGCGGAGCTTCCGGGTATCCGGGCGCGGCCATGACCACCGTCGCGGCCGCCGCGTGGCGCACCGGCGGAGGGTCGCCCATCTCTCCCGCCGCCGCCTGCGCGAGGAACTCGCCCAAGCCGGCACCGAGAGCGGGAAGGACTACTTGCGCTTCCGGGTCCCCGAAGCGCACGTTGAATTCGACCAGCTTCGGTCCAGCCGAGGTCAGCATCAGCCCGGCGTAGAGGACGCCCCGGTAATCGATGCCCATCTCGATGAGCCTGGCAACCGCCGGCTCCACAATCTCGGCCATAGCCCGGGCTTCGAGTTCCGCGCCGAAGAACGGCACCGGCGAGTAGGCGCCCATTCCCCCCGTATTGGGGCCGCGATCGCCGTCGAGAAGCCGCTTGTGATCGGCGGCGGGCCGAAGAGCTATCGCGCGCTCGCCATCCACCACCGCGAGCAGAGAAACCTCGGGGCCGACCATCCCCTCCTCGATGATCACTCGCCGTCCGGCCTCCCCGAACGCGGATCCGGAGAGCTTGGCCGCCACATCGGCTTTTGCCTCTGCCAAGTCTTCGGTGACCAGCACCCCCTTCCCGGCGGCGAGCCCATCGGTCTTCACCACGTAGGGGGGTGCCATCGACTCCAGATACCTGAAGGCCGCGGCCTCGTCCTCGAATGCCGCGAACGCCGCGGTCGGCAGCCCCGCCTCGGCGGCAACCCGCTTCATGAAATTCTTGGAGCCCTCCAGCATCGCCCCGTCACGCCCCGGCCCGAAAACGAGCTTGCCCTGGGCGCGCAAACGGTCGGCCAGCCCGTCGACCAAGGGTGCCTCCGGCCCCACCACGAAGAGATCGGCGTCGAGGGATTCGACGGGTTCGGTGGTCACCTCGGCTCGCGCGGCGATCCCCGGGTTGCCCGGCGCCGCCACGACCTGGTGGCCCTCTTCGGCAAGGGTGTCGCAGATCGCGTGCTCACGCCCGCCCGATCCTACGACGACGATCCTCACGGCAATCTCACGAACTGGTCCCGGCTCGGCCCCACACCGACGGTGGAAATCCTGACGCCGACCGCCGACTCGAGGAATTCGATGTAGCTCCTGGCCGCCGCGGGCAGCTGGGATGCCGTGGTAAAGGAGGAGAGCGGGGTCATCCACCCTTCCAGTTCCTCGTAGATGGGCTCCACGCGGTGGAAGACCGACTGGTGATAAGGAACGGTGTCGAGCACTTCGGCGCCGTCACGATAGCCGACGCAGACCTTGAGGGTCTCGAAGCCGTCCAGCACATCGAGCTTGGTCAGCGCGATCTCACTGAGCGAGTTGAGCCTGGCGGCCTGGCGGACCAGGACGGCGTCGAACCAGCCCGCGCGGCGGCGCCGGCCGGTGACCGTGCCGAACTCGTGTCCGACGTCGATGAGGAGGTCCCCCGTCTCGTCCTTGAGCTCGGTCGGGAACGGTCCGGAGCCGACGCGGGTGAGATAGGCCTTGGCGATGCCAACGACTCTGTCGAAATAGCGCGGGCCTATGCCGCTCCCGGCGGAGGCGCCCCCCGCCGTCGGGGAGGAGGAGGTTACGAAGGGGTAGGTGCCGTGGTCGATGTCGAGGAACGTCGCCTGTGCTCCCTCCAGCAGGATCTCCTTGTCGTTCTCTATCGCCCGATGCAGGATGTTGACCGTGTCGGCGATGTGGGGGGCGAGCTTGGGCGCGTACTCGTCCAAGTACTTGCCGGCGATCTCCTCCGCCGAGAGCGGCAGCCGGTTGTAGACCTTGGAGAGCACCAGGTTCTTCTCGCGAAGAGCGACGTCGAGCTTCTCACGGAAGATCTTGGGGTCAAGGAGGTCCTGCACGCGCAGGCCGATCCTGCTCGCCTTGTCCGCGTAGGCCGGCCCGATCCCGCGCTTGGTGGTGCCCAGCGCATTCTTGCCCAGATAGCGCTCCGAGACCCTGTCGAGCTCAAGATGATAAGGCATGATCAGGTGGGCCGAACCGGAAACAAGGACCCGGGAGATGTCCACACCGCGCGCGGCAAGCCTCTCCATCTCGTCTAAGAGTACGCCGGGCTCGACGACGACACCGTTGCCGATGACGCAGGTGGCCCGCTCTGAAAGGATGCCGGAGGGAATCAGCGAGAGTGCGAAGGACTGCCCGTCGACCACCACGGTGTGGCCGGCATTATGGCCGCCCTGGTAGCGCACCACGTAGTCGCACTCCGCAGCCATCAGATCGGTGAGCTTGCCCTTGCCCTCGTCACCCCACTGCGTTCCGACGACCACCGTGACAGGCAAGAGCCACCTCCAGGATTGCGGGCCAAGGCCCGAAAAAGTCCATGGAAATGCTACTTGCCCGCCGGGTCACTTAAGGATGACGGCGTCCTCGTTGGTGGGGTCGAGATCGGCATGAATGGTGTCGCCGTCGCCGAAGCGGCCTTCGAGGATGGCGGTGGCGACCGTGTCCCCGAGCCATCTCTGCACCACTCGGCGGAGCGGGCGGGCGCCGAACTCCGGATCGAAGCCTTCGGATGCCAAGCGGTACTTGAGCTCCGGCGTGACCTCCAGCCCGATTCGGCGGGTGCGCAGGCGCCGGCGAACATCCTCGATCTGGAGTTCTACGATGGCGTCGAGGTCTTCTCGCGAGAGCGCGTTGAAGCGGATGATCTCGTCGATCCTGTTCACGAACTCCGGCTTAAAGAAGGAGCGTGGATCCACCGCGAGGTTGGAGGTCATGATCAGCACCGTGTTGGTGAAATTGACCGTTCGGCCCTGCCCATCGGTCAGGCGCCCGTCGTCGAGGACCTGGAGCAGAACATTGAAGACGTCCGGATGGGCCTTCTCGACTTCGTCGAGCAGCACCACCGAGTAGGGGCGTCGACGGACGGCCTCAGAGAGCTGACCCCCTTGGTCATAGCCGACGTAGCCCGGGGGAGATCCGATCAGTCGCGAGACGGTGTGCGCCTCCTGGTACTCGCCCATGTCGATGCGGATCATCGCTCTCTCGTCGTCAAAGAGGAACTCGGCAAGCCCCTTGGCGAGCTCGGTCTTGCCGACGCCCGTCGGGCCGAGGAAGAGGAACGAACCGATGGGACGGTCGGGGTCCGAAAGACCCGCCCGGGAGCGCCTGATGGCCGCCGCCACGGCGGCTATGGCCGTATCCTGGCCGATGACGCGGGTGCGCAGCTCGTCCTCCATGCGCAGCAGCTTGGAGACTTCGCCCTCGAGCATCTTGGAGACCGGGATGCCGGTGGCGCGCGAGACCACCTCCGCGATGTCCTCCTCGCTGACCTCCTCCTTGAGCATCCGCATGCTCGACTGCAACTCGGCCAGCTCGGCCGTCTCAACCCTGATGGCCTCCTCCAACCCGGGGATCACCGAGTAGAGGATCTCCGAGGCGGCGTCGAGGCGCCCCTCGCGGGTCATCTGGTCCGCCACGGAGCGCTCCGATTCGAGCTTCTCCTTCTTCTCGCGGATGGACTCGATCTTGGCCTTCTCCAGTTGCCAGTGGCCGACCATCCCGAGGCGTTCCTCGTTGAGGTTGGAGAGCTCCTCGTCGATGCGCGCGATGCGCTCGGCGGCTGCGGCGTCCTCCTCCCGGGCCAGAGAGATCCGCTCGATCTCCAGCTGGCGGATGCGCCTCTCCACCACGTCTATCTCGGTCGGCATGGAGTCGATCTCGATGCGCAGGTGGCTGGCTGCCTCGTCGACAAGGTCGATGGCCTTGTCGGGGAGAAACCTGTCGGTTATGTAGCGGTCCGAGAGCACCGCGGCCGCCACCAGGGCCGAATCCTGGATGCGCACGCCGTGATAGACCTCGTAGCGCTCCTTCAGGCCGCGCAGGATGGCAATGGTCGCCTCGACGTTGGGCTGATCCACCAGCACGCGCTGGAAGCGTCGTTCCAGCGCCGGGTCCTTCTCGATGTACTTGCGGTACTCGTCAAGCGTGGTTGCGCCGATCATTCTCAGCTCGCCTCGCGCCAGCATCGGCTTGAGCATGTTGGAGGCGTCCATCGCCCCTTCAGCGGCACCCGCGCCGACCACGGTGTGCATCTCGTCGATGAAGGTGATGATCTCGCCTTCGGAGGCCGCGATCTCGGCGAGCACCGCCTTGAGGCGCTCCTCGAACTCGCCGCGGTACTTCGCCCCCGCCACCATCGAGGCGAGATCCAAGGCGACGAGCCTCTTCGTCTTCAGCTGCTCGGGAACGTCGCCTTCAACGATGCGCACCGCCAGCCCCTCGACGATCGCGGTCTTGCCGACGCCAGGCTCTCCGATCAGGACCGGGTTGTTCTTGGTCCTGCGGGAGAGGACCTGGATGACGCGCCGAATCTCCTCGTCACGCCCGATCACGGGGTCGATCTTGTGCCGGCGAGCGGCTTCGGTCAGGTCACGGCCGTACTTCTCGAGGGCCTGGAAGGACTCCTCCGGGTTCTGCGTCGTCACACGATGGGAGCCTCGAACTTCGCGCAGAGCGCCAAGCAAGGCGGCACGGTCCGTGCCGAAGTTGGGGGCCAGGCCGAGCAGCAGGTGCTCGACGGAGAGATAGTCGTCGCGCATCTCCTGGCGGTCCAAATCGGCCTGACGGAGAATGTCGAGCAGTTGCCGGGAAAGCTGGGGCTCGGCACCGTAGGCGCGAGGAAGGCGATCGAGGCGATCGGTGATCTGGTTCTTGAGCGACAAGGGAGAGAGCCCGAGCTTTGCCATGATCGGCAGGGTCATGCCCTCGGCCTGGCCCAAGAGCGCCAGTGCCAGGTGATCCGGGGTGACCTCGGGGTTGGAGCGCTCCTTGGCGAGATCGACCGCCGCGGTCACACCCTCCTGGGTCTTCTGCGTCCACTTGTTGGTGTCCATCGAACTCATTTGAGCGGCTCCCCGCCTTTCGTTCAGTCCAAATCCCTGACCGGGAAGCGGTATCCGAAGGGGACCATCGCCTGGCGCAGCGGCACCAGGTCCCGCCGGTACTGGCGATGGGCCTCCATGACCTTCTCCTCGGCCACCGCACGAACTCGCCTAAGCTCCTCGCGCAGCTCCTCTATCTCCTTCTCGAGCTCCAGCACACGCTTTACGCCCTCGAGATTGAGGCCCGCATCGGTGAGTTCCGCTATTCGCCTAAGCCTCGCGATGTCGGTCTCGCTGTAACGCCTGCTGCCGCCGCTGGTGCGCTGGGGGTCCAGGAGCCCCTTGCGCTCGTAGATCCGAAGAGTCTGGGGATGCACGCCGGCAAGCTCGGCGGCAACCGAGATCACATAGACCGCCCTCATGACGAAGTCATCACCACGGTCATTCGCCATCTAACCCAACACCTCCTTCGAAGCCCACTATTGGCTTCACGCCTCCGCCGCAGGGGCAAGAAGCTTTCCGAGATCCTCCACCGCCTTGCGCTGCTCGGCGGTCAGATTCTTCGGCACATCGATCTCCACCGTCACCAGCAGGTCGCCCGCCTGGTGCTTGCCTTGCGCGGGGACGCCGTAACCTCTGGCCCGCATCACCTGCCCGGACCGGGTCCCGGCCGGAACTTTCAGGGTCACCTTCGAATGCAGGGTCGGCACCACGATGGTGGTCCCGAGTACCGCGTCCGGGTAACTGACCCTGGCCGTGGTGGTGAGATCGCGCCCCTTGCGCCCAAAGCGGGGATCGGGGGCGACTTTCACGACAACGTAGAGGTCTCCCGCCGGGCCGCCGTTGCGCCCCGCGGCCCCCTTCTGCTTGATGCGTATTCGCTGGCCATCCTCGACGCCGGCGGGTATTCGCACGCTGATCTGCCGGTTCTGCACCGTGGTGCCGGAGCCGTGGCAGGTGGGACAAGGGGTGTCCACCCGCACGCCGCGGCCATGACAGGCCGGACAGGGTGACGAGAAGGAGAAGAACCCCTGATTCTCGTTCACCGAGCCGGTGCCCTGGCAGCGCGCACAGACCTGCGGCGAGGTCCCTGCGGCCGCACCCGTCCCGTGACAGGTGGCGCAGGCCGCATCCCCAGCCACATTGACCGAGGTGGTCACGCCGTCGACGGCGTCCGCGAAGCTTAGGCCCAGCGCGGTCTCCAGGTCGGAACCGCGCTGCGGTCCATGGCCGGTTCTTCGGCCACCTCGTCCGAACATGGTCCCGAAAACATCGCCGAGATCCTCCATGCGGACGTTGAACCCGCCCGGTCCGCCGCCCCGGCCCTGACCCATGAA
>JAKAEN010000163.1 GCA_021818355.1 Actinomycetes bacterium
TCTTCAGGTCCCGCAGGGCATCCATTTCCTGTCGGGCAAGAGCGGTGGCATCGGCCACAACCACCAGGTCGGCCTGCGCAGCTCTGGCCGAAGATGAGTCGGCGAATACCTCGATGGCCCGCGCGCCTCGAAAGGCGGCCTTCCACGAAGCCGGGCTTCCGTGGCCCGCGGAGTCGATTACTGCGATCCGGGTGTCAGGCAATAGACGCGGTCGCGCCATGGTCGAACCCTCCTTGCGTTGCCCTGGCCGCGCACTCGTGATCGGCGCACCGGGCTGAGCTCGCTAGATGTCTCTTTTCGTTGTCCTGAAATGACGACCGGCGCAATTGCGGAGCTATGCCGCAATCTCCTCCTGCGCCTGGCGCCTAGCTGTTTTCGCCTTTCCCCAACTGTGCCGAAAGAAACGCCAACAGAGATCCCTGCAACCAGGTTAGGTAATCGAAGATCACGAAATCCTGGAAACGCGGGTCATCCTCTCCCGGACGCTCCATTTCCTCGTACACATCGAGGGCGGTTCCGATGAGAAGTCGGATGTCGTTGATGGCGCCAACCCATACGACAAGGTCCTCGTGCGTGAGCACGGGCTTGTTCACTGTGTCGGCAAGGCCTTCCAACATGCGCCGATGCTCCTCCGCAAGGGCGTCGGTGCCTACATCCTCGATCTCTTTCTGAGCCGCTTCGTCGAAGGGATAGGTGGGCGGGAAGAGTCTTGTGACATAGGGGCTGTGAGTAGCGATGGCTTCAACGACAACTCCGGGGAGCATGCTCAAGAGTTCCTTCTCCTCGTCGGTGAGAAGGTTCTCGAAGCGGTCGCCATCGATCTGCTTCAGTGGACCCCTTGTTCCAGTCACAGGAGTTGAAACACCAGTCAGTCCGATTCTCTTTCCAGAGTTGCCCAGAGGCCCTTTTCGTGCAACCTGCTCGCGTCCATCTCCGCCTTTTCGCGAGGGCCGTGCGACACAATGGCGCGGCCATTGTTGTGCACCTCCATGGTCAGCGCCGTTGCCTTGGTGTTGGAGTACCCGAACAGCGTCTCCAGAACCCATATGACGTAGGAGATCAGATTGATGGGGTCGTTCCAGAGCACGACTCGCCACGGCGAGTCGAGGCTCTCGCTGGATCCGGTGATGACTTGTTCCTCGGTGGCCGTGCCGGCAGACAACTTGGCGACATCTCCTCGATGAGCAAGGAATAGGACCGGTGACTCCATGCTAAGCCCCGTGCCGGTGCCCAGCGTTCGCCGGAGCGCCAGGGGTGCTTGAGTGCCGTTAGGCCTGACCGGCTACGCCCTTGTCGGCAAGTTCGGCTTCGACACGCTCGTCGAGCACGGGTGTGGCACCGGGTGGGACCCGCCGCTCGAAGAGGTTGAGATTATGCCAGATCATGGCCACCCAAACCGCGGTGGCACCGACGATGTGGAACTCGACCAGCAGGGCAGGAAGGTTGGTGAAGTATTGCGTATACCCGATGAAACCTTGCGCGGCCATCAGCCAGAGCAATACCCGGGCCCGCTTCATCACCGGCTCAGGCGCACGACCTTGGTGAAGCAGGAAGATGCTGGCCAGCGTGAGGCCGATCAGGAACAGGACGAAGTCGGCGTGAAGCTGGGCGACCGCCCTGAGCGGAAAGGGAAGCCGGACAGCCAGCGGGCTGCCGGAGTGAGGACCGGATCCGGTGACCGCCGTGCCGACGAACAGAACCGCGGCAAGAGCGGCCCACATTATCCGATTGATCCAGACCGCTTCCTTGCTGACCAGCCTGACGGACTCGGTCCCTTCACTGGACGCACGGTAATAGAGGATCACCGCATCGAGCACCACGATGAGGGAGAGCAGGAAGTGCGCCATCACGAAGGGAGGCGCCAGCTTCTCCAGAACCGTGATGCCGCCGAGGATCACCTGGGCGACGAGGCCGCCAACCATGCCCATGCTCAGCCAGGCGAGATCGCGGCGGAACGGCTTGCGGAAGAATGCCGCGGCGGTGGCGACCATAACGGCGACGGTGAGGAAGATGGTTATGACCCGGTTGGTGAACTCCACCATCGGGTGGAAGGAGTACTGGGCGACGAGCTGGTTGCCTTGGCAGTCAGGCCAAGTGGGGCAGCCCAGGCCGGATTGGGTAAGCCGCACGGCGCCACCGGTGATGATGATGAGGGAGAGCCCGATCAGGGCGAAGTATGCCAGGCGGCGGTAGAGCCGGGGGCTGACTTCCCATTCCGAGATCCATGTCCAGAGCCGACGGAGCACGCTTCAAGGCTAAACGATGGAGCCCGCGAACTGTACGCGCCCGGATCTACTCGAAGCGGAAGAGCCGCGTGGCCAGCAGTGGAGCGGCGATCGCCCACACCAGGAGAACGATCCAGGATCCCGCCACCGAGCCGGCGCCTCCTGTCGAGGAGACGAACAGGATGTGGGCGCTGGCGTACGCAGGCAGCAGCCTGGCAACGTCGGCAACGGGTCCGGGGAGCGATGAGACAGGGAAGATCATTCCGCCCAGGACGAGCAGTACGAGGAAGAGTCCGTTCGCGGCGCCGATCACGGCTTCCGACTTGAGACGTCCCGCCAGAATCAGGCCAATGCCGGCAAAGGCGGCGCTCGAGAGGATGATTGCCCCGACGAACTGGAGGGGGTTGCCGGATGGCTTCCAGCCCAGTGCCAGGCCCACCAGCGCCAGCAGCGCAACTTGGACCAACTCGATGACGGCGATCGAGGTTATCTTTGCCCCCAGCAGCGCGCCGCGGGAAAGCGGCGTGGTGCCAAGGCGCTTGAGAACGCCGTAGGACCTCTCGACGCCCGTTGCGATGCCGAGCGAAACCATCCCGGTGGCCATTACGGCGAGAGCAATCGTGCCTGGAACCAGGAAGGCGACCGGTTTCAGAACGCCGTGAGGCAGCGGTAGCACCTTGATGAGTGAAAAGGCGACCAGGAAGAGCAAGGGTATGCCGAAGGTGACCAGCAAGGACTCGTACTGGGTCATGGACAGGCGGATTTCCGCCTTTGCCTGAGCCTGATAAGGGTGTGCAGCCAACTTTCCTCTTCCTGCGCCTACGCGAGCGGACGGGTCGGAGCCCGCTCAGGCTTCTCCGTTAGTGATCTCGAGGAACACGTCCTCGAGGGATCCCCGGCCGGCGTTCATCTCGATCAAGTCGACTCCCTGCTCGGCAAGGAGAGCGGTGATGGTGCCCACGACGTTGGCCGGAGCTTCTTCCCCCAGCCTGTAGCTGTTCTCGCCGAGCTCGGTCACACGCAGGCCAAGACGCTGCGAGAAAGAAGCAACATCGATCGGCGCCGCAGTGCGGAATAGCACGGTTTGCTTTCCAAATCGCTCCCGGAGCTCCGCGGGCGTTCCCTCGGCGATGATCCGGCCCTCGTCGATCACCGCGATCGAGTCGGCGAGCCGTTCGGCCTCGTTCAGCTCATGGGTTGTGAGAAGCACGGCGACTCCGCTGCGTGCCATGTCGGCCACTGCCGTACGGATCTGCTGCTTGCCCGCGGCATCCACCCCGGCTGTTGGTTCGTCCAGGAAGAGCACGCTCGGCCGGCCGATCAAAGCGAGTGCCAAGGCCGGCCTCTGCTTCTCCCCTCCGGAAAGGAAGCGATATGGGGTTTTCTGGGCCGAGCCCAGCTCGGCCAGCTTGATGAGATCGTCCACGGGCACGGGATCGTCGTAGAAGCCGGCGTATAGCTCGAGAGCCTGGCGGGGATTCATTCGTGGATAGATCCCACCGACTTGCAGCATCACGCCGATCTTCTTCACAACCTCGCGATGCTGGCGCGCGGGATCCAATCCGAGAACCCGAACCGTTCCCTTGGCGAACTTGCGGTACCCTTCGATGGCCTCGATGGTGGAGGTCTTGCCCGCACCGTTGCGGCCAAGCACGCACAGGATCTGCCCCGGCTCAACCGCGAGGGTCACCCCTCTGACCGCGTCACGGTCTCCGTAGCGGACCCAGAGGTCATTTACTTCGATAGATGGCACGCGTTAAGAAGCTAGCCTTTCCTTTCGATGATCGACATTCGTGGCCTGCGTGAAGACCCGGAATTGGTGAAGCAACTACTCGGCCGGCGCGGTGTGGAGGCCTCGGTCGTCGAAGAGCTTGCAGCGGCCGACTCCGCCCTCAGGGATGCCGTCTCCGCCCGCGACGAGCTGCGCTCGCGCGTCAACGACACCTCCCGGCGCGTGGCCGAGGCGTACCGAAACAGAGAGACTGCGGAGGCCGAGAGGCTGAAGGAAGAGAGCCGGCGTCTCGGCACCGAGCTCGAGGGGATCGCTGCCGAAGCGGCGGAGTTGGAACAGAGGCGCAAGGAACTCTGGCTGGTGATCCCGAACGTCCCCTCCGAGGATGCCCCGGTCGGCGCAGGTGAAGGGGACAACGTGGTCGTGCGCTACTGGTCCGCCGAAGGTGGATCGAGTGCGGCGGCCCCGAACCTCGACTACCCGGAGTTCAAGCGCGTCCCTCATTGGGATATAGGTGTCGAGCTGGGCATTCTCGACCTGGAGCGAGGGGCGAAGCTCTCCGGCAGCATGTTCCCCCTTTACAAGGGTCTCGGATCCAGGCTGATCCGCGCGCTCACCTCCTTTGCCCTCGATGAGCACAGCGACGCGTTCCTGGAGATACGCCCACCCACCTTCGTAAAACGCGAGACCATGATCTCCACCGGTCACCTGCCCAAGTTTGCCGACGACGCATACCAGATGGAGCGCGACGATCTCTGGGCCATACCCACGGCCGAAGTGCCACTTACGTCCATGGCGCGCGACGAGATTCTCGAAGCCGAGCAACTGCCCCTCATGATGACGGCCGCGACTCCCTGTTTCAGGCGGGAGGCAGGTTCCGCAGGGCGGGACACGCGCGGGCTGCTCCGGCTGCACGAGTTCGACAAGGTCGAACTGATGGTCTATTCGACGCCAGCTCAGGCACAGGAGATGCATGCGGAGATTCTCAGGCGTGCGGAGAGCCTGCTGCGCCAGCTCGGATTGACCTACCGGGTCCTCGACCTCTGCACCGGTGACCTGGGGGCGTCATCCAGGCGCACCTTCGACCTGGAGGTCTACGCCCCCGGCGTCGACCGCTGGCTCGAGGTGTCCTCGGTCTCCTGGTTCGGGGACTACCAGGCAAGGCGGGCCAACGTGAGGTACCGGACCGAACCCGGAGGAAGCATCGAGTTCGTCCACACCCTCAACGGTTCCGCCCTGGCATGGGCGCGCGTCATTGCGGCACTGCTCGAGACGGGTCGCGAGGCTGACGGCTCCGTCGCCCTACCGGCTGTGCTAACGCCGTATCTCCGCGGTGTGGCAAGAATCGAGCGTCCCGGCTCCGAAATTTGAGCTAGCCGCCCGGAGGCGTTAGTTTCTATTGGGTGAGTACAGCGCAGGTATTGTTCGCGATCGCGCTCGCGGCCGTCACCCTCGTAGTGGTGGTGTTCGCGGTGTTCGTGGTCTCCACCACGATGTGGGGCAACCGTTGGGTGAGGAGGTCTCCCAGGTGAGCCCGGAGTCCACTCTCTACAAAGGGAAGACCGGCCAGTGGGCCTTCGTGCTCCATCGGATCACCGGGTTCCTCGTCCTCATGTTCATTCTCTTGCACATCGTCGATGTGTCGATGCTCAACTTCCCGAAGATCTACAACGAGATTCACGCGCTCTATGGAAATATCCTGATGCGCTTGTTCGAGGTCGGCCTGCTGTTCGGGCTGGTCTACCATGCGCTGAACGGGCTGAGGGTGATCATGATCGACTTCTTCCCAGGGTCGATCAAGAACGAGAAATCGGTCTTCTACGGCATCTTCTCCCTGACGATCCTGCTGACCATCATCGGCGGCGTCATCATTCTGCGGCCCTTCTTCACGGGGAGTGTTCACTAGATGTCCATCCTCGAGAGATCGGCTTCAAGGCCGGGGTCCACCCCCAATAGGCGTTCCCGTCAGAACTTCGAGACCTGGTCCTGGTTCTTCATGAGGATCTCGGGCCTGATCCTCTTCTTTCTGGCGCTGATCCACTTCTCGCTGACCCACATCTTCAACGACGTCACCACGACGACCGTGTCGTTCGTCGCCAAGCGCTGGGCCAACCCGTTCTGGCGTGTCTTCGACTGGCTGCTGCTGACACTTGGCCTGCTGCACGGTAGCAATGGACTGCGATTCATCATGGATGACTACGTGCGCAATCCGCGGAAGCGGGCCGCGCTGAAGGCTTTCATGTACTCACTGGCCGTTGCCCTCTTCATCCTTGGCACGATCACCATCGTCACCTTCAAGGGAAATTTCGCCGGCTAGTCCAGCCCGGGTCGTGGCACGTTAGCATTCTCTGGGTCAGCGGGAGCCTCGTCGTCGGCCGTGGCATCTCTGTCCGTACGCGTTTGGGGTGATGGAATGGGATATAGCCACGCGGCGCGTCGATTGGGCCTTGCGTTGCTGCTCACGCTTTCCGTACTTGCCATCGGGCAGAGCGTAAAGGCGCCCAACGTTTCTGTCCGGGCGGTCGCCCAGTCGCCGGTTTCCACGACCCTGAGCCCGAGCTACGACATGGTGGGCTCCGACGGAGGGATATTCACCTTCGGCAACGCAGGGTTTTGGGGCTCGATGGGCGGTACGACGCTCAACCAGCCGGTGGTCGGCATGGCCGCGACCCGCACGGGTCAAGGCTATTGGCTGGTCGCCTCCGATGGAGGCATCTTTACCTTCGGCGACGCCCAGTTCCATGGCTCCATGGGCGGTACGGCCCTCAACAAGCCGGTGGTCGGCATGGCCGCCGACCCCGCCACAGGCGGCTATTGGCTGGTCGCCTCCGACGGCGGCGTCTTCTCCTTCGACGCACCTTTCCTC